>JAGDXR010000066.1 GCA_023261745.1 Thermoplasmata archaeon
TATTCTCAAAACCGTAGTCCAGAACTATCTGCGTAGCTTCCCTGAATTGCTTTGCCTTTTCAAAGAACGATCTGTCATACGGAAGCTTCAGCTTAATAGTTCTGAACATTTATTATTAATATAGTAAATTTATTTAAATTTATTAAAAAGATTTTCTGTTGAGGGAAGTCTGCGTATCTCTTCTCTGAATAACTGAGTTTTACTGTTTCCCTTAAACTCCTAACTTTCCTATAAAAATTTATTTAAGAGATGTATTTTATTACCACTATGGATGAATGGAACAATTTTCTGGATGAATATAAAACAATTAATTCACTTAATTATGCACAGAGACTGATCAATTTTGACTTTGAAACGTATATGCCGGAAATGGGGAATAAATGGAGGGCCGAAGCATCCAGCATTTTTAATGTTGTTGAAAAAAGTGAGTTTATGAAATTATATAAAAAGTATTATAATTTATTAGAAAGAACTTCGGATAATGATTTTAAAGAAGGAATTTTAAGATTGTTGAGGAGGGAATACCATTATTATTCATCAATAAATGACAATCTATTATTAAAAATATCAAAGAAAAGAATTGAGGCAACGCAGTCCTGGGTAAAGGCAAAAAAGGAAAACAGATTTGAATATTTTTCAGACCACCTGAATGAAATAATAATTCTTGAAAAGGAAATTGCAGACAGACTTGGATGGAAAAATAACAGATATAATGCCCTTCTGGACATTTACGAGGAAGGTCTCAATGTTGAAAAGGCAGATTACATATTCGAATATGTGCTGAAAAACACAAAGATAATTCTGGATAAAATTTTTTCAGAAGGGCTCTTTACGGAAAATTCCAGACTTGAAAAGATTAAATATAATATTGAAAATATGAAAAAATTGAACATTGAAATACTGAAAATTTTTTCGATACCTCTGGAAAGGTTTGGCATATTTGTATCTGAGCATCCTTTTACCACTGCAATATCTTACAATGACGTGAGGATTACAACAAGATATTACGGCATTAATTTCAAATCTTCACTCTTTTCAACAATACATGAAATGGGCCATGCAATATATGAACTTCAGAAAGATAAATTTCTTGAATTTACACCCGTTCAGGGATCTCCTTCTCTTGGAATTCATGAATCCCAGTCAAGGTTTTTTGAAAATATAATAGGAAAAAGTAAATATTTTATTGAAAACACAAGGAATCTGATGGAAAGGTACCTTAAATTTTTGAGGAATTACAACAATGAAGAAATATACTATTATTTCAACAATGTAAAGAGAAGCCTCATAAGAGTTGATGCGGATGAAGTCACATATAATATACACATAGCCATAAGATATTTTATTGAAAAGGACCTGATGGAGGATAAAATAAATCCAAAGGATATTCCAGATATATGGAATGACATGATGGAAAAATATCTTGGAATAAGACCGGAAAAACACAGTGATGGGGCCCTTCAAGATATCCACTGGGCACATGGATCATTCGGGTATTTTCCTACATATACGCTGGGGAATATTCTATCTTCAATGATTTATGAAAAGGGTATACTGATAAAGGAGAATTTGAAAAGCTGGAATCTGAATGCTTTAAAGGACTATCTTCATTTTTCGGTTCATAGATATGGCTCTGTATATTCTCCTGAAAGATTGTTGAAAATTTCTTTTGGGGAATATTACAATCCGGAATATTTAATTAAATATATTGAAGAAAAATATTTAAAATGATGGAAAGAAAATATTTCCTGTCATCATACGGAAGGGTTTCATATCTATTCAGGAAAGGTGAAATGCCGATTGTTGGCCTCCATGGTCTTGGATCATCATCAAAAAGTTTTGCGAAGCTTGATTCTTTAATTGATAAAAAATTTTCACTCTATTTCATTGATTTTCTCGGGCATGGTGAATCGGAAAAAAATCCTGAAGGGTATTCAATAGATGATCAAATAATGGTATTGAAAGAATTCATGGATAAAGAATTGAGCAATATCGAACCCTTAATCATGGGAAATTCTTATGGAGGATGGATATCTATTTTATATACAATAAAATTCAATTTTACCAGAGGATTGATTCTTATCGATTCCGCAGGATTGAACCCTCCGGTTGGTGAATTTGGTGAAAAATATATTGAATTGTTTGTTGAAAGTATTTCAAAAGATGAATATGATAAAATGATTTTTAAAAATATGATAATGATGAATTCAAAAAGAAGGAGAATTGACCCTGAAGAACTTAAAAAAATTAAATGCAAAACAGTAATAATCTGGGGCAGGGATGATTATATAATAGACATCAGTTATGCAGAAAAATTTCATGAATTTATTGAGAATTCAAAGTTATACATAATAAATGGTGGCCATATGCCGATGCTTGATAATCCAACATCAGTTTCAGAAATAATTAATAAAGAGTTTTAGTCAACTACTCCTCCCTAAAGCTTCGGAGCCTGTTGCTGGCCTTTTAATTCAATTATGATTGTATTTTCATTGAAATGCACCGATTGCCATTTTTATTTTCAAGACATGAAAATGTGGGATATTCTTTATCCTTTTCGGAAAACGTTATAAAGCATTTCAGTGGCGATTAATGAATATATCCATTCTCCCTGCGGGGAATTTTCTGGGGAGATGTTTAACATGATTCATTTAACATCATTGCTTTTTGAGGATTCCCTTACTATTTCAGGTTCAAACAAAAATGATTATTAGAATTATCCATTTGTAAATATTTTCATAGGGGAAGTTAGTGTAAGCTCCTGAAGGCAGGAGTTTTAACGTTTCCCCCAACTTTAACTATGATTTATAAAGTTTTTCCGTAAATGGATATTAAAGACCTCATGCCCATGGATGTATAGAATTTGTGTGCGAGAAGGTTCTCTGATGGAAATTCTACGGTAAGTATGCTGCAACCTTTTTCCTTTTCATAATTTGCAACATGTTCAAGAAGGCTTCTACCCAGACCTTTTTTCCTGAATTCAGGCAGAACATACAGATCCATTATTCTGACTTCCTTTTCCGGAACGTAGAATTTCCTGTCGTATATGCTTGCAATTATTACACCCACGATTTTGCCTGAATATTCTGCAATAAATATGTCTATGTCCGTTCTTTTCAGAGAATCAACAATGTAGTTTTTAACAACGTTTTCAATATCGGATGAAAGGTTGAATAGTGGATCATGCTCCGAATTAAACCTCTTGAGTCTTATCAGAAGTGATTTTGTCTGCTCAACATCTTTTTCTTCAATCTTTCTTATTTTGATGTCCATGTTTTTACCTCCTAATATCTTCAATATAACCCATATTAATCATTTTATCTATCAATGTCCTTGACCTGGAAATTATATCCCTGGCCCTCTCATAAAAGAATTCATAGGACCCCGTTTTTCTTGCAAGGTTTTCATCCACTGCCTTTTTTGCCACGGATGCGGCAATCCTCGGGAAAACGTCCCACTCTGTCATGTTTGGTATTATGTAATCTCTATTTATACCCTTTTCTTCGGCAAATTTGGCAAGTTCTTCAGATGCTGCTATGACCATGGCATCATTTATTTTTTTAACCCTTGCATCAAGTGAACCTCTGAAAACTCCTGGAAAAATCATGCTGTTATTTATCTGATTTGGAAAATCGGATCTTCCCGTGGCAACGATCTCTGCACCATTTTCAACTGCCTCATCAGGCCATATTTCCGGAGTGGGATTTGCAAGGGCAAAAACTATTGCCCTTTTGTTCATTTTTCTTATCCATTCACCTTTTACAACCCCTGGACCCGGGGTTGAAGCAGCTATGAGAACATCGGCATTTTCTAAGGCTTTTTCAATATTACCCTTTTTCCTGTCCCTGTTTGTTTTGATTGAAATATCATATTTCCATGGATTTGTTTTCATCATGCTGTCTATGTCATATCTTTCTGGTTCAAGTATTCCTCTTGAATCCACAACAATCATATTTCCGGGATCGAAACCATAATTTTCAAGTATTCTTATGGCTGCAACATTTGCTGCCCCGGCCCCGAGAAATACAATCCTTGTATCTTTAGGTTTTCTATCGGTCAGTTTCATGGCATTTATCAACCCCGCAAGAATTGCTCCTGCTGTTCCTAACTGATCATCATGCCATACCGGTATTTTTACGCTTTCAGAAAGTTTTTCAAGTATCCTGAAGCATTTTGGTGATTCAATATCCTCAAGATTTATACCTCCAAAAGAAGGCTCAAGCGCCCTGGCAACTTTAAGAAATTCATACTCATTCTGCACATTTATTGGTAAAGGTATGGCGTCCACACCTCCTAAATACTTGAATATCAGTGCTTTACCTTCCATGACGGGCATTGCTGCGTATGGTCCAACAAAACCAAGTCCAAGAACCCTTGTACCATCGGTCAAAATGGCTATTGAATTCCATCTGTATGTATATTCATATGAAAGATCAGGATCATTTGCTATCTCAAGTGATACCTTTGCCACCCCCGGTGTATACCATATTGAAAAATCATTGAGATCTCTTATAGGGACCTTTGGCAAGGTCTGTATTTTTCCTCCATATTTTTTTGAATATTCAACT
The DNA here is from genome assembly GCA_023261745.1 of Thermoplasmata archaeon. Lineage (GTDB taxonomy): Archaea > Thermoplasmatota > Thermoplasmata > Thermoplasmatales > ARK-15 > JAGDXR01. Next base: position 4,569 of record JAGDXR010000066.1, read on the forward strand.
GAAAGTTCTGAAAACTTTTCATGCTTTTTAATATTATTTTCCATGTTGGGTATAAAGACTTACTTTTTAATATTATTTTTCCATAGTGACTATAATAATTACTTAAGTGAGCTACGCCAAAGCTAAAACGTCGGAACTTACTGACTCATAGGCCCACATCTGTCTTTTTGGAGATATTACATTAAGGCAAACTGACATACTCCCCTCGCTAAAGTGATGGATGTTCTTCTTTTACTTCCTGTTACTCTTTCATCCATCACAGTCCAGGATCGTTTTCCATTCCTCCATTCTTGATCTTCAGATTTTTCCCTGAACGTTGCCCCTCGGGGTATCAGTGC
>JAGDXR010000004.1 GCA_023261745.1 Thermoplasmata archaeon
GGAAGTCCGTGTATCTCCTCCCTGAAGGTCGGAGTTTTACTGCTTCCCCCAAACCTCTAACTTTCCTATAAAAGTTAGAAAGTATTAAAAGGCTGCAGTTAATAGAAATATCCATATTTAAAGCAAATTTTATATAGAAGTAATAAAATACCAAAAAAACGGTGTTGAAAGTATGTCCAAAAATATAACAAAAAAGGAACTTGAAAATATGCTTAATGAGGAGAAAAATAAGAACACTGAACTGAAGAACAGGATAAATGAAAAGGAGGAGGAGATAAAAAAGTTGAATGAAAGGATTCTAAGGATGCAGGCAGATTTTGATAATTATATTAAAAATATTAACAAGGAAAAGATGGAAATGATGAAAATTATTTCAACTGAAATTGTTAAGGAATTCATTGATGACCTTGAAAATATGGAAAAGCTCAAGGATCAAATAAAGGATGAAAATATAAGGGAAAGCATAAATATAATAAAAAACCATATGGAAAGGACACTGATGAAATTTGGTCTCGAAAAAATTGAATCCGTGGGGATGAAGTTTGATCCATTCCTTCACGAGGCAGTAAATATAGAATATTCCGATGAAGGTGAGGATGGTCTGATAGTTGAAGAATACAGGAAAGGTTACAGGATAAACGGAATTGTTGTGAGGCCATCAATGGTCAAGGTAAAAAGAAAGAGGTGAAATATATGGAGAAGATTATAGGAATTGATCTGGGAACGAGCAATTCAGCTGCAGCAGTGGTGATTTCAGGGAAACCGGTAGTTATTCCTAGTTCAGAAGGGAACACCATTGGAGGAAAGGCATTTCCAAGTTATGTGGCATTCACGAAGGACGGTCAGCTTCTGGTAGGTGAACCTGCCAGGAGGCAGGCACTATTGAATCCCGAGGGTACAGTATATGCAGCAAAGAGGAAAATGGGTACAGATTACAGATATAAAATATACGGAAAGGAATACACACCACAGCAGATTTCTGCATTCATACTCCAGAAAATTAAAAGGGATGCGGAGGCTTTTCTTGGTGAAAAGATTACAAAAGCAGTAATAACTGTTCCAGCATATTTTGATGACAACCAGAGGCAGGCCACAAAGGATGCAGGGACAATAGCTGGTCTTGATGTGGTTAGAATAATAAATGAGCCAACGGCAGCATCTCTTGCATATGGTCTTGACAAACTTGACAAGGAACAGAAAATCCTGGTTTATGATTTTGGTGGAGGAACGCTTGATGTCACCATAATGGAATTCGGTAACGGTGTATTTGAGGTCATCTCAACTTCAGGAGACACACAGCTAGGTGGAACTGATATGGATAATGCAATAATAGATTACATTGCGAGTGAATTTTACAGGAAGGAAAAGGTTGATCTTAAGAACGATAAGCAGGCATTTGTCAGGTTAAGGGACGCGGCCGAAAAGGCAAAAATTGAACTGTCCACATCCCTTGAAACGGAAATAAATCTTCCGTTCATTGCAATGGGTACTGATGGTCCAAAGCATCTTGTGATGAAGCTTACAAGAGCAAAACTAGAGGAACTTGTAAGGCCAATAGTTGAAAAGACAGGTGAATCCATAAACAGGGCTCTTGAAGCTGCGAAGATTGATAAAAATGGCATTGACAAAATAATACTTGTTGGAGGACCAACGAGAATGCCTATAGTTCAGAAATACGTTGAAGATTTCTTCGGAAAGAAAATCGAGAGGGGAGTGGATCCCATGGAGGCGGTGGCCATAGGTGCGGCAATACAGGGAGCAGTTCTTGCCGGGGAATTAAAGGATATAGTTCTCCTTGATGTTACACCTCTGACATTAAGTGTTGAGACTCTTGGAGGTATTGCAACACCGATAATTCCGGCGAATACAACAATACCAACCAGGAAGTCACAGATATTTTCTACCGCTGCAGATTTCCAGACCACAGTAACAATACACATAGTCCAGGGAGAGAGGCCCCTGGCAAAGGATAATGTTTCGCTTGGAATGTTCAATCTTGAGGGTATACCTCCTGCACCGAGGGGTGTGCCTCAGATTGAGGTGACATTTGACATAGATGCCAATGGAATTTTGCATGTAACTGCAAAAGATCTTGCAACCGGAAAGCAAAATAGCATCACAATAACATCATCAACAAAATTATCCAAGGAAGAGATTGAAAGGATGAAGAAGGAAGCGGAATCATTTGCTGAGCAGGACAGGAAGAAAAAGGAAGAAATAGAAATAATCAATCAGGCAGAGTCTCTTGTTTATTCTTCAGAGAGGTTCATAAACGAGAATAAGGACAAACTTGACCAGACAAAGGTTACCGAGGTTGAAAAGATAATCAAGGATCTAAAATCATATACAGAATCAAGGGATATTGAAAAAATAAAGAATGGAATAAGGGATCTTCAGGACAAGGTTCAGGAACTTGGATCATCCATGTACAGGAAGGTAAACATATCGGGCGATGAAAAGAAGGACAGCAATACGGTCGATGCTGAATATAAGGAAAAGGATAAGGGTAATAGCTGATGGCTGAAGAAAAGGATTATTACAGAATTCTGGGGGTAAGCAGAAATGCATCCAAAGATGAAATAAAAAGGGCATACAGGGAACTGGTCAAAAAATACCACCCAGATTTACATCCTGATAATAAAAAGGAATACGAAGAGAAATTCAAGGAGATCAGTGAGGCCTATGAAGTTCTCATGGATGATGAAAAGAGAAGGATATATGATCAGTACGGTTCGGAAGGCATAAAATTTGGAAATCAGGGATTTGACTGGAACAATTTCACTCATTATGAAGACATTCAGGATCTTTTCAGGGACTTCATGAACAATTTCGGATTTGGAGATTTCTTCAGATCTGAAAAAGGTAGCAAAAACATGCATTTAATAATAAACATTGATATGAAGGATGCTTACAGGGGTTCAACAAAGGAAATATCTTACAGCAGGAACGTGAAATGTGAAGCATGTAATGGCACCGGTGCAAAGGATGGAAAAACAAAGAGATGCCCTACATGCAATGGTACGGGTGAGATGAGAAAGGTAAGGAATGCCGGATTCATGCAGTTTGTCAGCGTGGAAGTCTGCCCCACCTGTGGAGGTAAGGGATATGTTCCTGTTGAACAGTGTCCCGTGTGCAAGGGAAAGGGGTATTTAAATAAGAAGGAGAATCTGGAGGTCAGAATACCTCCCGGAGCTGACAATGGCCTCAATCTCAGAATTAAAGGAAAGGGAAATGAGGATGGAGACCTGATACTGACAATTAGAATCAATCCTGATAAAAATTTTAACAGGGATGGGGATGACCTGTATACGGAAATAACCGTGCCTTTCACGGAAGCAGCTATTGGAGGTGAAGAAAACATCCAGTTGCCTGACGGTGAGAATATAAGAATAAAAATACCACCCGGAACACAGCCGGGGGAATTGATAAAACTGAAGGGAAAGGGTATGCCGAGGTTGGGCAGACACGGCAGTGGGGACCTTTTCATAAAAATAAACGTTTCCATACCCAAAAATCTCACATCGAGGCAGAGGGAATTGCTGATGGAATTTGAAAGGGAAAATGATAAAAGGGGTTTCTTCAGAAGATAATTATAAATAAAAAAATTGTTATTTATTTTATATGTTACCCAAAGAAGTTGTTGAGAGAACGATCTATTCTGTTTCTTCGATATACTCTGAAAACGTTGTGGGTGGAATAAAGAAAAAGGAGGAAATAAGCAGCGGAACAGGGTTTTTCATCGATAAAAATATCATCGTTACCAATATGCATGTAATCATAAATAGGGACAATATCATGGTAAAAACATTTGACGGGGAGGAAATAATACCAAAATTCATGGATGGAAGCATCAATCTTGATCTTGCATTTCTTGATCTTGGAAATGTCTCCTATTCTCCCCTGACATTTGAAAACTCTGATCTTTTAAAGATAGGTGAATATGTAATCGCCATAGGAAATCCACTTGGTATATTCGGTAATCCAACGGTGACATTCGGTATAATAAGCGCAAAGAACAGAAATGCCATGGTAAACGATATCTTATTTGAAAATTTGATTCAGACGGATGCTGCCATAAACCCGGGGAACAGCGGTGGCCCTTTGCTTAATATGGATGCAAGGGTTGTTGGAATTACATCATCAATGATATTTGATGCTCATGGCATCGGATTTGCAATTCCGTCCAATACGATCAAAATCGCATATGATACATTAAAGGCGAATGGAAAACTGCCAAAAATAAAGCTTGGCATTTCAGGGATATCACTGGACCAGAATATCCCAAAGAAAATAAAACAGGAGGCAGATTCCGGAGTATACATTACGGATATAAATCCGGGATCGCTTGCTGAAAAAAATGGTCTTATGAAGGGGGACATAATCCTTGAATTCAACGGAAACAAGGTTTTCAGCATAGAGGATCTGAGATTTAAATTGGCCATGGCAATTGAAACACAGAAGGTCATTCTGACAGTTCTGAGAGACAGAAAATTAATTAATATAGAGATAAATGTTTGACCGATGTATCTTGATAAAGAAGAAGAACGGATGATTTCAGGGGAAATGGGCGAAGGCCTTAAAATTGCAATGGAGATAATACTGAAACTTGGTGAATTTTACGGTGCAGAGAGGACAATAAAAATTACGAGTTCACAGATTTCCGGTGTTTCATACAGGAACATAGGAGATGCGGGAATAGATCTCCTGAGAAAATTCAGAGACTCAAAGGTATCCGTAAAGACATACCTGAATCCGATTGCATTCGACCTGAATTACCCACATGATTTTACGGAAGATGAAAATTTTATTTCAAAGCAGATGGAGATTGTTAGGATATTCAATGATCTCGGTGTATATGAATCTCTGACATGCACGCCCTATTATTATTACACACCGTCCATTGGAGAACATCTTGCATGGGCAGAATCGTCCGCGATTGTCTATGCCAACAGCGTTCTGGGTGCAAGGACAAACAGGGAGAGCGGTATATCGGCACTCGCATCATCCCTAACGGGAAGAACCGCATACTATGGCATGCATATGGACGAAAACAGGAAGGCATCCATTTTCATAGATACCGATTTCACCCCCGATTATTATACTGCCACAGTACTTGGTCTTTATATCGGGAACATGTTCAATGGCAGAATTTCATACTTCAGGAAGGCAGAAAACGATCTCGACACACTTAAGCAGCTGGGTGCAGCAATGAATGCGACCGGGAGCACGCCCATGTTTCATGTAGAGAACATCACGCCGGAATACAGGAATTCCATTGATTCAGAAAAGGAAAAAATATTCATTGAAAGGTCCGAGATAGAGGAATTCAGGAAAAAAATAAGCTCTGACATAGATCCGGATGTTTTGATGGCCGGATGTCCTCACCTTTCATCAAATGAGATTAAAAAAATAGCAGGATACGTGAAAAATAAAAGGGTAAAAAACGGGAAGAGCATATTTCTGTTCACGTCCAGAAAAATAAAAAATGAAAATTCGGAAATCGTAAAAATAATTGAGAATACTGGAATAAGAATCTATACAGATACATGCATGGTGGTGAGCCCTCTCAAGGAAAGGTTTAGCAGCATATATCTGTCGTCAGGAAAATCATCATATTATATAGGAAAGGAAAAAAGGATTGTTCTTGCAGATCTTTTCGGTATTCTGGAGGTCATGATGTCATGAGGTTCAAGGGCAAATCAATTTTCAAGGGAAGGGTAGAGGGGGAATGCGTTGTATACAATTCAGGATTATCATTTCTCGGTGGTGTAGATCCCACAAAAGGTATAATAAATGAAAATGGAAAAAACATTTCTGACAGGGTACTTTCATTTGAAAGGAGTATAGGAAGCACTGTGGGTTCCTACATAATATACGGATTGAAATATTACGGAAATCCTCCCATGGCAATGATTGTCAATGTCCCAGATGAGACATTCATAACAGGGGCACTTGTGGCAGAAATACCATCTCTGGCATACATCTCATCATACATATTTCAGGATGGTGATATTGTACATATCGATGGTGATTACGTTGAAATTGATGTGGATCTTAAAGAGGTTGTAACGTCCATTCTGGTACATGGAGATGAGATGCTGTTGCTCAGGAGAAGCAGCAGAGTTTCAACCTATCAGGGAAAGTGGGCTGGGGTATCGGGATACATCGAGGGCCTTGATCCACAATCCACCGCAATCAAGGAAATAAAGGAGGAAACCGGGATAGAAAACCCTGTCCTCATAAGGAATGGTGGCAAAATATATGTGAGGGATGGAAAGAGGTTATGGGCTGTTCATACCTTCCTGTTTCACCTGAAAAACAAAAATGTGAATATAGACTGGGAACACACGGAATATAAATGGATAAAATTGAAAGAACTGAAAAATTTTGAAACGGTTCCCGGGCTTGACAGGGTTGTCCAGAATCTTTTATTATAACTTCTGTATTGTGATTGATCCCGTTGGACAGTTATTCATACATTCCTGGCATCCATCGATACATGCTTCGGGATGTACAACCTTACTTACATTTTCTATTGTGAAAACTACTGGATTTGCGGGACATACTGATGCGCAAATACCACATGCGATACATGTGGCTTCATCAACTACTGGTTTCTGAGCCATCATAACTCACCTTATGTACTTAAAAGGCAAAGTTATTATAAAGATTTCTTTCATGATAGATGCGACATGATTTATATAAAGGTAAAAAGGGAAGAAACGGAAAAAGCTAAGGAAAAAATGTTTGAAATGGACATGCTTGATGATAATTACAGAATATTTGTGGATGATGAATACGGGTACATTCCCGTTAAAAATCATGTTGATGGTTACGAGATTGTGGAATCTGAAGGTGTGAGAAGACAAAGGAATCAGAATCCATATGAAAAAATAAGAACACAGTTTCCATTGAGGGAATTCAGAGATCTTCTTCCAGATAAATGGGAGAAATTTGGTGATATAGTTTTACTGAAACTGCCAGAGGAACTGATTCCTTATAAATATATAGTGGGAAAAACATATTCGGATGTGCTTAACGCAAAATCCGTGATAAATTACCAATATGTAAGGGGTGAACTGAGAGAACCTGTTGGAGAGATCATATATGGAACAGATTCTGAAACTGTGCATCTTGAGAACGGGATATATTACAAATTCGATGCCCTGAAAATCATGTTTTCATCCGGGAATGTTGATGAAAGGATAAGGGTTTCAAAATTCAATCTTCTGGATATGAGAGTTGTGGACATGTTTGCGGGCATAGGGTATTTTTCGATTCCCATTGCAAGATATACCCTCGCTGAAAGAATCATTTCAATAGAGAAGAATCCCATATCACATTCATATCTGAAAGAAAATATAAAAATAAATAATGTTAAAAATATAATCCCTGTACTTGGTGATAACAGGGAAATACGAATCATGGACTGGGCCGACATGGTTTTAATGGGATACATACACACATCAAGTTTCATCGAACATGCCGTGAGGATGCTCAAAAGAAAGGGGATCATAATATACCATGACACCTTCACGAAGGAGGAAATTAGGAATATTGAAGAAAGAATGGATGAATTTTTTGGAAAATACCAGTACAGCATCATCAGAAAACACATTCTCAAATCCTATGCCCCATCGATATATCATCTTGTTTTTGACATATTTTTAAGAAAAGTTTAAAATTATCTACAATTTAAAGGATATGAATGAGCAGAGGAACGGAAAGAAAGAGAAAACTGGACATGTCAAAAAATTCAATAATAAGATATCTACTTATGGATGCGGTAAAGAACCTTCCCGAAAACGTCAGGGGGACAGTGGCAGGAGCCGTATACTCTAAGGGGTCAAAACAGGATATCTTTTCGGCAAGGGATTACATTCTTGAACTGAAAAATAAGGGAATTATAAGTGAAGAAATAGCAAAAAATCTTATAGATATTATTTTTAAATACAGCAAATATTACTGATCATCTTTTTAGCGTGAACCTCACATGATCATTGCCAACATCAAACAGTCCAAGCCTTGCCCCCGCATCTATCCATCCATATGCATATGACAATGAAGCAAATGCATTGATGAAATCACCCTTTCCATAAAAATATCTGGCATCATCGGTATAATCCTGTGCCATCCTTCTGAAATCCATGGCTATGTCGTAAAGGTGAGAGTTTTCAGGAACCCTTATTTCTATTATTTTCAGGGCATTCTCATTCCTCTTAAGATATTCATTTATCTTTTCCTCATCAATTTCCTGTGACATTTACGCCTTCACCACCATGTTTGGTTTCCCGTGGCCTGATGTCCACAAAAAGTGGAAATGAGAGATCCGGATTTGTAACAAGTGCAACGCCTATGGGAAGCCTCTGTATTTCCTCAAGCGAATGTCTGGTCAAACCTTCGACTGATTCACCTATGGTTTTCAGGTCGTTTGGATTTGTTACCTTCAGGATTACCTGTGTACTGCACTGACTGAGAACGTTCTTATCCACCTTTGCTGGTCTCTGACTGATTATTCCCAGGCCGAGACCGAATTTCCTTCCCTCGCTTGCTATTGTCCTGAGAATGTCTGATGAAATGGATTTACCCTGTTGAGGTATGTAATTATGTGCCTCCTCAAGTATGAGAATCATTGGTGGAATTTCATCCCTTTTCCTCAGCTCAAATAGTGAATATGAAAGCCTTGAAACGAGCATCTCCTGTATTTTTGGCGGAACACCCTTAAGGTTTATTATGCTTGCCATTCCCTTCTTCACTATGTCGGAAATTTTAGTCCCCTCGGATGAAAATAGGTTCAGGGAATCAAGGCCCTTAAGTGAATTTATTAAAGCAGCTGAGCTCATGGAATCCTCCTCTCTCTGAAGTTCATTCATGACATCGGAGAGCTCAAACAGTCTTTTCTTTACCTTTGCCCTTTCCATGGCATTCCTCAGCATGTTAAAATAAACCCTGTCATTGTAATCAATCATCATCAAAATATCCCTGGGTGAAAACTGGGAAAGGGTGAACTTTATGCTGTTATTTTCCCTATTATTTCTGTTCATTGTTGAAAATAATATTATTTTGTCTTTGTAGCTTCTGGGTTCAACACCAAATTTCTCCATTGCGGGAGATTTTTCCGCGGGTATTGAGAGAGAAGAATATTCACCGTGAGGGTCTATGATCACCGTGGTCACATCATTCTTAAGCAGTTCCTCAACCAGAATTCCTGTAAAATAGCTTTTTCCTCCGCCTGTTTTTGCAAGAATGCTTATGTGTTTCTGAACGAGTGAGTTTATATCAAGAGATATGGGAATTTCATGGTTATGCAAAAATCCAATGTAGGCCGAATGATCCTTTTTCACTCCAAGACCGAGGGTTTCCCTTATAATTCCGTCATCGGCAATGTATACCGGTTCACCTGCCTTGAACGGATTCTTTGGCCTTTGAAGTATCCTATTCTGGTCCCGGTATCCTATGACATTGATCTGGCCTATCAGGACCTCCTGTATTTTTACATCAACGCCTGCATTCAGAAGCATTGCCCTGTCAACAGAGAGATCCGTTTTTCTTTCCAGATCCTCAATTATTCCCAATACCCATCCGGCATTTTCATGAAATATTTTAACAAATTCGCCCTCTTCTACCATACCAGTAACGGTTATCTGAAGGCTGGATGTACCAACATCACCGAACAACAGGCCAATCTTATTTTTTTCATCATCCATTCTATTTTCACTTGCCTTTTAATTGCAATCGTCATTTAAAAAATTTTCATCACAGAAATATGAGGAGGAAAAACAGAACCGGGCCGATAATAAGCAGATACCTTATCCTGGTGAATATTATCATCGAAAAAAAGGAGAGTGAAGTTATCAGATATATTATTCTGGAATTTATGAAATAAAGATTGAAGATTGAAAATACTCCAAGATAAACGGTGGAATATATGATTGATTCACCAATAAGGTTATCGATGCCCATGCCTACATGTCCCTTCACTGACCAGATGATGGATATCAGAATTTCCGGCAAGGCCGTTCCAAGAGGAATAAGAAAGATCGATAGAATCAGAGTATCCATTTTCAGTGTATCGGATAATTCCACAATTCCATTCAACAGAAAATACGAGCCTAAGTAAATTCCTGTGAATGAAACAATTATCTGGAAATAGACTGATTTATCATTGCCAAAAATTCTGTTAAATACCGGTATGCTGTAATTTTCCATTTCCCCCTTTTTATTCTTCAAAACGTAATAATTGAAGTAGAAATATGCCAGAATTAGAATTATTCCCGTAATTATACGGTTTATTAAGAAAAACAGGGAGATCAGAAGTGTAATGGAAAAAATGAGAAATTTGAAATCATGATCCGATCTCTTTTTAAAGATAAATAGGAGTAATGGAAGGAAAAGTAATATCGTTATGTACACGTCTCCAAATACGGTTCCGAGGGCTTCCTCCCTTCCTGGATTGCCGCTTATTACGATTATGGCAATGAGGACAGTTATCAGTTCAGGCACGGATGTGAATAAAGGAGAAATCACTGACGCGAGATATTCCCTGGAAATTTTGAATTTTGATGCGAGATATTCTGCACTGTTAACATAAAGATATGATGATATGAAAATTATTAGAATGCCCAGGGAAACATTTAAAATACCTTCCATGAAATAGATTAAAAAAACTAATTATTAATTTTCTTTTTTATTTAAAATAATTTATAATCATATAAAAAAATTAAGTTTATCTATTGTTTCTTTATAAGGACATTATGTTGCAGGTTTATACAGGAGATGGAAAGGGAAAAACAACAGCTGCATTCGGTCTTGCGCTGAGAGCATTCGGAAGAAACAAAAAGGTTGCAATAATACAGTTTGCAAAACCCGAAAGGTCCGGAGAATTTATGGCATGTCAGAAAATCGGAATAGAGATATACAATTACGGTTATCCGGGTTTCATAATAAGAAATCCCAGGGAGGAGGATTTTTCGGAGGCTGAAAAGGCATGGAAAAAGGCAAAGGAACTTATGAATTCTGACTTTGAGATAATCATACTGGATGAACTGAACATTGCCCTTTATTACAATCTCATTGATCTTTCTGAAGTTTTAAAGACACTCATGGAAAAAAAGGAAAAAATGGAAATAGTAATAACCGGAAGATATGCGAAAAGGGAAATTCTGGAAATTGCAGATCTGGTTACTGAAATGAAGATGGTCAAGCATTATTTTGACAGGGGAATACCTGCTAGGCAGGGAATCGAATACTGAGTTCAGAAATTCTAAAAATTTTTTATTAAATAATCCTTTACGATTGAGGATAAATTTATTGTTTCATCTATGAAATCGTTTATTATCTCTATATTTTTTGAACTGGTGACAATGAGGGAAATCTTGAATTTTAAATTGAGTTCCCTTTTCAGTTTGGATACTATCAAGGCAACCATGAGATTGTAATTATCATCAGCGGATGATAGGATGACCTGTCTTGCCCGTTTTATTCCTGCCAGCTCCAGCACGTGTGTGTTGTCCGCCCTTTCATGCAGTACAATGTATCCATCATTTTTAAGATATGTCGCCATTTCCGTATCCCTAACTATGAGAACCAAAGGAATTCCCCTGTTCCTCAGTTCTTCCACAAGTAAATTTATAATTGGGTTGTATCCGCAGAAAATTATATGGTTTTTCAATCCTGAAAATTCGACATTTTCCATAATATTCACCACCTTTTCCAGCCTCTTCTGGATTACTGGGCCCATAACAGATACCACTGATCCCAGAAATGATACTATACCGAAAACAACAAGGCTCGATGTGAACAGTCTTGCGGCATTCGTTACGGGAAGGATATCTCCAAACCCGAGGGTTGTCATGACCTCTATTGTATAGTAAAATGCAGTTGTAAGATTCGTTATCGGGGGTGAGAACTGCTGCCCGAGGTAAAGTGATCCCCCAATACCGTAAATCATGGAAAGTACCAGGGATGAAAGTGCAAGAAGATTTTCTGTTGAGAGCATGTAGGTCGGAGGATAGACGTACTCCTTTCTGTATTTCCAGAGCAGATAGAATGTAAATAATGAAATCGAAATCCCCAGAATATCAAAAATCAGGATATGTGATACCCTTGCCAGTTCATTCATGACATAAAAAAGAAGAAATCCCTGTACCGCATACCATGATGTCCATGTTTTTCTTTTCAATCCAGAATATAACAGCAGTAAAAATACACCGTACAGAATGTCCGTTGAACCGGAATATCTGGAATTCAAAAAGTAAAGCTGGGGCAAAAATGCAAGATATTTAATATTAAATATAATAAAACTTACATTGTAAATAATGTAATATGCACCCAGAATCAAAACAAGGTATGGAATCAATTTTCTTAGATCACGCATCTTCTTTAACAATTGAAATCGAGATATAAAAAATATTCTCAACAATATTTATATTTTTTCAAGAAATACCGCCTTTATGAATTCTCTATACAGTGAAATTATGAAAAGATATGGGGACGAGGCAAAAAAACTCTCAGATTTTGAAAATGATGAACTCTTTGAATTTCTTTGGAAATACATGGGAATTCTGAACCCATCAGAAATTTTTGTTGTGACGGATGATGAAAAGGACAAGAATTATGTCAAAAACAGGGCGTTGGAAGATATGGAGGAAAAAAAACTTAAAAATCCAGGACACACATACCACTTCGATAATTATTATGACCAGGCCAGAGATAAGGAAAATACAAAAATACTTGTCCATGGGAATGAAAAGCTTCCATTTCTCAATACCATAAACAGGGAAGATGGTCTCAATGAAATCCATAGCCTCATGAAGGATATGATGAAGGGAAGAACAATGTACATAGGATTCTTTTCCCTTGGTCCGACAGAATCAGCGTTTTCAGAGCTCGCAGTTCAGCTGACAGATTCATCATATGTGATGCACAGTGAAATAATTCTCTACCGCACAGCATACGGAAAATTCAGGAATACCAGAAATTCAAAATTCCTGAAATTTGTTCATTCTCAGGGAGAGCTTGATGAAAGGAAAACTAGCAAAAACCTGAAGAACAGAAGGATATATTTCGATCTTGATACAGATACAGGATATGCAATAAATACACAGTATGCGGGGAATTCTGTCGGTCTTAAAAAGCCTGCATTCAGGATCACAATATCAAAGGCCCTAAGGGAAGGATGGCTGTCTGAACATATGTTCCTTATGGGGGTCAATGGGCCGGGTGGAAGGGTCACATACCTGACCGGTGCGTTTCCATCCATGTGCGGTAAAACATCAACCGTCATGATCCCCGGCGAAAGGCTTGTTGGCGATGACCTTGTGTTCATAAAGGATGTTAATGGGGAACCAAGGAGCATAAATATTGAAAATGGCGTATTCGGAATTATAGATGGTATAAACCAGAAGGATGACCCCATAATATGGAATGTTCTTAACGGTGATAATGAGGCAATATATTCCAACGTTCTTGTGAACGATGGGGTCCCGTACTGGAACGGCATGGGAATCCCGATTCCTGAAAAGGGGGAAAACCACAGCGGTGAATGGTGGAAGGGCAAGAAGGATGCCGAGGGTAAGGAAATCCCTCCATCACACAAAAATGCGAGATTCACGGTATACCTTTCATCATTCCCGAATCTTGACCGTACGGCCCTGAATGCAAAAAATGGTGTACCTGTAGGTGGAATGATCTTTGGTGGAAGGGATTCAGACACATGGCCACCGGTGGTTGAATCATTTGACTGGAACCATGGAGTATACAAGGGGGCATCAATAGAATCCGAAACCACAGCCGCATCCCTCGGAAAAGAAGGAGTGAGAACGTTCAACGCCATGTCAATAATGGAATTTTTGTCGGTGGACCTGGGCAGGTATCTCAACAATTACCTTGAATTTGGAAAGAAACTAATGGTCAAGCCGAAAATATTTGCGGTTAACTATTTCCTCAGGGACAGGGATGGGAAATTCCTAAACGAAAAGAATGACAAGGCTGCATGGCTAAAATGGATGGAACTGAGGATACACAATGACGTTCAGGCAATAAAAACACCCATAGGATACATACCGAAATACGAGGACCTGGTACCCCTGTTCAGGCAGTTATTCAACAAAGAATACAGAAAAGATGAATATGAGAAGCAGTTCATGATACGCATACCTGAACTCCTTTCAAAAAATGAAAGAATCAGAAAAGTCTATCAGGATATAAAGACAACACCAGTTGAGATATTCAATGAACTTGACAGGGAGAAAAATGAACTTGAAAAATTAAGAAAAGTTTATGGTGATTATGTTTCTCCCTTCAAATTTTATTAAATTTTTTTAGCTGTTTTCCACCGTGTTCTTTGTTTTTATTTTCTCCCCTGCAACGGTTTCAAGGGACCTGTTCTTTGGCTCAGGCAGCCCAATGGAAATTATTGCACCCAGGATTGATATTATTCCAAGCATGAACAGCATTTCCTTAAGACCGATCTGCAGGAGTATTGCGGGCAGAAACAGCGTACTTATTGCTGCACCTGCTTTTCCTGAAGCCGCTGAAATTCCATGTGAAGTTGTCCTGTAATGAACGGGATAAAGCTCTGCGGGAAGTATGAATGTGGTTGTGTTCGGCCCTACATCTATAAAGAAGAAAGATAGTGAATAGAGTATGAATGTCAGTTCGGCCGGTATCATGAAACCTGTTACCTTTGTTCCCCTGACAATCAGTATGTATGAAATGAACATGTATATTACGGCCATGCCGATGAAACCGCCTATCTGAAGCGATTTCCTGCCTACCTTATCTATCAGTGCCACGGCCGAAAAGTATCCAAAGAATCCAACAAGGAAGGGTACTCCAGCATAGAAAACCTTCATAGCAATGGATGAAGGCACTATGATCTGGGACACTATTGGCCCGGAATATATACCCGTCCCGTAGTACGCAATATCCATCAGGAACCATGTGGATGATGTTATGAACAGCAGTTTCCAGTAATTACTGAAGAATTCGGATATCGAGTGCTTTTCGGTTTCCACAGTGCTTACCGATTCATTTCCGCCCACTACCTTCTTAGCCATTGCAGCCGTATTTTTGTCCTTATTGACAAGGAGTGAATACCTTGGAGTTTCAGGCAGTTTTCTCCTGAGATATATCACTGCAAGTGCGGGTATCGCACCAAAAAGAAGCATGAATCTCCATGCAAGCTCAGGAGGAAGAATAACAACCGATATTATGCCCACGGCAACGGCCGTCACGGAACCAAGACCCTGATTTGCAAAGACCAGGGAAAGCAGTTTCCCCCTGTCCTTCGTGTTTGCATATTCGCTCATTATCGTTGCGGATACGGGATAATCTCCACCTATTCCTAGTCCAAGAAAGAATCTTGACAAAAACAGCATGACAAAGCCCGTAGATACAGCGCTCAGAATTGCACCCAGCGCAAGTATTGTCGCTTCAATTCCATAGACCTTTTTTCTTCCAAACCTGTCAGCTATTATTCCGAACGTCAGCTGGCCGAATATTGCAGCCGCGATTGCCGATGTGCCTAGAAGTGAGGCCTGTAAGGTATTTAGATGCATGCTCACGGCATAAGGCCCCGTAAGAAGTATAAGCACTATCCCTATTATGAACAGGTCATAGGCATCCGTGAAGAATCCCATCCCGGATGTAAACCATACTTTCATGTGTCCGAAATTTAGTTTCTGGTTGTCTATGTCTTCAAATGGTGTTTCACCATCAACCATCAAATATCACCTGAACGTCCAATAATACTGATTTGAGAAAAACCTAATCGATATAATCTATATAGTGATATATACTTTATATAGGTTAAAAATTTAATATATATACATTAATTTTCATCCATGATGGGAGAATACAGGAAGGTTCAGAAGACTGGGAATTCATCTTACATAGTATCGCTTCCCAAGGAATGGTGCAGGATGCACAACATAGAATCAGGAAGCGAGGTTTACATTGAGGTTGATGAGACGGGTAGACTCACAGTAAACCCCGGTTACAGGGAGCCAACAAAAAATGAATTTGTTTTGAGCATAGAGAATGATTATCCAGAACTGATATTCAGAAAACTCATTTCAGTATACCTTTCAGGATACGATACCATAATTGTGCATGAAAAGCCATACCTGACCGAGAAGACCAAGAGCGTGGTTAACAAATTCGTTCTCAATACAATAGGCCTTGAGATCGTCGAGGAGACATCAGACAGAATAGTCCTTCAGAATATATCCAACATGAACGAACTTAACAGCGAAAAGCTTCTTAGGAGGTTATATCACATACTGGAAAACATGGTCATGGATACTGTAAGTGTACTTGAAAAGTACGATGAAAACCTTGCAAGGGATATCATTGAGAGGGACATGCACATAGACAGGATACTGTATTCCATTACAAAACAGCTTTACATGTTCCTAAAGCATCCTTCTATAGCCATGCAATCAGATATGAGGTTGAAAACTATCATGGACATCAGATTTGCTGCAAAGTACATGGAAAGGATGGGCGATCATCTTGTAAACATAGTTTCCCTTTCACCCCTTCCTGAATATTTAGGGAAGGAGATATCCGAATTCCTGAAGAGTATGAAAAAAAATCTTGATGATGTGTTTTATTCATTTGTTAACTGCAGGATCGATAATGCAAATTCGATGATAGAGGACACACGAGAAAAAACTAAAAACATAAAAATGAAAATGGATGAATTGAAATGCAATGGAAGCCCCAAGGTCATACTTGCCTATGAGAGCATTTACAGGATTGGAATGTACATAACGGATTTTGCAGAAACCGTAATGGATGAATGCATAGACAGAAATATATAGTTAATTTTGACTGTTTAACCCATGCCTAGGTATGAGAGAATAGAGGATATAGATTCAAAGACTGCCGATCTAACGAGGGCAAGACAATCATTGATTGAGGAACTTGAGGCAATGATGTTTTACGATGAGAGGGCCAGTGCAACCGGTGACCAGATTTTAAGGGAGATTATGATACACAACAGGGATGATGAAAAGGAGCATGCAGCTCTATTAATAGAATATCTCAGAAGAAACGATCCTGAATTTGACAAAGAACTCAGGGAAATACTATTTTCATCAAAGGAATTCAAGGACATTTTTGACTGAAATAAAATCCAGTTTTGTTTCAATCAATTTTAAATCCTTTACCCAAGGATTTTCCATGAAATAATTCATAATAACTTATTGGAAGTTCAGTATTAAACATTTATTTATCAAATTTTATAATCAAAATGTGAAATGTTTTATCATTTCAGCCAGGAAATTCCTTATATATCGAGAAGAAATTCAATCAGAAATTCAGAGTGAATGAAAATGAGGTTGAATAAAAGAGCCATATTCCTGATCATAACGATCGTCGCATCCACGGTCTCAATGAGAACCGTCAATAACATGTTTGTAACAACTCTCCCTCTTTTCGGGAAGTACATTCTGAATTTTTCAAGTGCAGAGGTTGGAATTTTAAGTTCCATATCATTCATAACAACCCTGTTTTCAACAAGCATGTTAAATCCAAGGCTTAATGCCAGGGTGAGGAGGATCTCATACATAACATCCAGTTTCCTAATAATGCTTGTTCTCCTTATGGTATATTATTCAGATTTTCTAACAGTCTGGATATTTTCTGTCCTGGCAGGATTTCTCTACGGCCTCATCACTCCAAACATAATCACATCTGCCTCTCTTGTCGATGACCGGGAACTGGCAGAGAGACTGCTTGCAATATATTCCCTTTCACTCAGCATGAGCCTTGTTCTTGGCCCGCTTCTTGAGACGTATCTCCTAAACTATTACGATTACAGGTCCATATTTTTGCTCTTCATTCCACTTGCCGCGCCCCTGTTTATTTTTTCATTTGCTACAAAATTCCCGGATGAGGGAAATGAGAGGTTCAGCTTCCGTGAAATAAACAGAAAGGTTCTGTTTGCAGCCGTGATTAACGTCATGATATACAACATACCGTTTTCAATAATAACCGTGTACGCATCCATATACACCATGGAGGTTCTCCACGTTTCAAGATGGCTGTCATACTTTGTTTACGTTCCATTTTTTATGGTCTCATTTTTCACAAGGTTAGTAATGGCCATCAGGCCCATCAGAGACCTCAGGTTCACAATCACGTCATCATCAATTCTCACGGCCATAGGGATCCTGTTGCTCTCATTTCCTGTAAATATATACTTTGTGTTCATTTCAATGTCCCTGCTCGGCATACCACACGGAACCATATTCCCCATATCAACCATAATGATATCTAGGGGAACGGATGTGAGAGAAAGGAATTCTGTTAATTCCTATTTCCTTGCATTCGGCAACATTCTGATGATAATATTCCCACCGCTCTACGGTTTTCTATTCACTTATTTTGGATACAGCGTTATGATTTCCACCCTTGTAATTCCGGTGATAATATCCTATTCCCTGCTCAGAACAAGGTATTTCAGTGAAAAGTTCATGCACTCAAGGTAAAAGGCGCCGGGGGTGAGATTTGAACTCACGCTCCCCTTTCGGAGAACAGGCTCTCCAGGCCTGCGCCTTGTCCGCTCGGCCACCCCGGCCAGATTACATAAAATATTTACCTCAAATATATTTTTCGTTTTTTAGAATTTCATCATGCATTTAAAAAAAATTTATAACTCAATTGCGTTTATTAATGATTCATGAAGATACTGATACCCGTTACATCAAAGGATATTGATATTTCTGAAGTATACGAGCATTTCGGCAAATCCAGAATTTTTGCTCTGATAGAATACAGCAACGGAAAAATTCTGAATGTGGAATACATCGAGAGGAAGACAGAAGACCACAGGGTAGGAGAGATTCCCCAGATGGCGAGGGATCTTGGTGCGGATATTATAATAGTTTCCAGCATTGGCGAGAGGGCATATGATCTTCTGAATGAGATGGGAATAACGGTCATTGCCGGAGTGAATGGAAAGGTAAGGGACGTAATTGAAAATATAAAGGAAAATCTCGGTGAACCTGATGACAGAGGTCAGAAAAAAGATACCAAAAAGGATTAAAGGTGACAGGGAAGGACTCAGGATGAGTACCCCTGTCGAGATTGCCCATTACAGGGCCAGAAGGCTGAGCAACGAGTCCATTTCAGATCTCGGCGCGGGGGTGGGAATACAGACATACTATTTTTCCCTTTATTTCAAAAATGTTATTGCTGTTGAGAGTGATGAAAACAGGTTCAAAATCCTGAAAAGGAACATGAAAATCAAGAAACGAAAAAATGTAAAGATACTGTTTGGGAATGTGTTTGATGAAAAAATCAGGGAAATGGTTGAATCTTCAGATGTAATATTCTCGGATCCTGCAAGGATAAAAAAGGCGGTGGAATGGACGTTTTCAGAACTTTCACCAAATCCCCTTGATATTGTTTCCAAAATTAAGGGAGAATCCTATTCATTTGATCTTCCCGTACTGATGAAAAGGGATATCATTCCAGAATCATGGGAAAAGGAGTACATAAGCCTTTATGGAGAGATAAAACGTCTTGCCGTTTATGTGGGAAAAGCAAAAAATCTTGAACTCAGCGCACTTATCCTTCCCTCCGGTGAAAGGATTGTATATGATCCAAATATTGAGAGAAACATTTCGTATTATGAAAATGTTCTCGATTATATTTATGAAATAGATCCATCTATAAAGTATTCTGGTCTCATACCGGAATTTCAACACCTTTATTCGGATGTCCAGGTCATTGAAAATGGCAAAAAAAATCTATTCTGTACAGGTAATTTGAATTATGCCGATCCATTTTTCAAAAATACATACAGGGTTTTATTCAGATGTGAAAGCAGGAACTGCCTGATAAATGAACTAATTTCAAACGGTGCAGGAAAAGTATTTTTAAGATACACTTCAGAAAATTATTACGACGAAAAAGCCAAAATTGAAAAAAATTTGTCAGGGGATTCAAAATTTTATATATTCCGTTTTTCCGGCGTTTTTTATGGCTGCGTCAGGGAATGATCAGGCAAGGACTTCTTCGGATCCGGAGTCCAGCACAATGTCTTCCTGGTTCAGTTCCTCAAGTATCCTGAGTATTTCCTCGGCCTTTTCTGACAGTTTGTCATCCAGCAGATACTCCTCCAGGTCATATACGGAATGTGTTTTCATCCATCTCTTAACTTCATGTGGTATGTTCATTTTTGGTCACCTTCTTGTATGACAATAGTCATATGAAAAGATGACTATTTATAGTTTACTCAGTTTTTCACCAAATTCAGATTTTGCGATTTCAGTTCACCGTATACGAAGGGATTTTCAAGAAGTTTTACTGCAGTTATATAATCCTCCTTTGTGTTTATGTTGAAAAACGTGTATTCGGGAAAACTTTCAGCCCTTACGGAAACGAACATATTTTTTTCCAGTAGTGATTTCATATCTTTTCTTTCAGGAAATGTTATGGATCTTGGGTAAAAGGCATGGAGGGGTTCAAAATATCCGGTGCTCCATCTCGGAATGGAAATCAGTGATCCAGGGTATCCAAAAAGCATGGAAATGCTCTCACATGAAACGAATGGCATATCACCTCCTATGAGAAAAACGTCATTGTCAAATTTTTCCATTGCCTGTTTCATTGCATTTGAAACACCCAGCAGATCATTATCAATAATTAATACTGCATTTTTTATTTCGATTTCTTTATATGAAATTACCACAATATCATCGAAAAAATTGCAGTCCATGATTTTATCCACTATGTAATCGATCATCCTCTTTTCGTTTATATGAAGGAAATGCTTGTCCTTGAGTCTTCTGGACTTTCCAACGGGTATTAGGGCGATCATTCTATGTAGTTGAAATCCTCGGTGTTTTCTGTCTCTGCGTGACTTATGAGCATCATGTCCTTGTACTCCCTTGTCTTCTTGTCAAACTGATAGAGCAGCTTCTTTCCTATCAATGATTCTACATCCATCTTGTTCATTATTTTTACTGCGGATTCCATGTCATTGTTTTTAATCAGAATCATGAACTTGTTTTCATATGAGAAGAATGATGCAAGCCATAATTTTATTTTTGTATCTATCTCAAGAATATTCTTGATCATAGTGTATTCAGGAGAATTCGAGGGAATGTTTTCAAACCTGTTCCAGAGGAAATTCATAGTATCCGTGTTTACGGTATATGCCTTGTATGATGCAAGCCATATCTCAAGAAACTTATTTATTTCTATGAATTTTTTGAATGCATTGAGTATTCCATCATCAGGCTTTTCCTTTTTCAGCTCGTTTTTTAATAGATAAAGCATGGTTTCGTCGAGATATTCGAGATCCGTGTCTGTGAAGCCATATTTTATGAACTTATTTTCCTTTTTCTCCATATTTGATCACATCCTTCAAATCCTCTGGCCTCAGAATGCCAAATTCGGTTATGAATCCTGTGACATATCTGTACGGTGTAACGTCAAATGCCGGATTGTAAGCCTTTGACCCTTCCGGACCAATTTTTTTATTGTTTATAAATAGGACCTCATTTTCATCCCTTAGCTCTATTGGAATTTCTTCACCGTTTTTGATGTTAGGGTCTATGGTAGATACTGGTGCTGCAACGAAGAACGGTATTTCATTTTCATTTGCCAGAACGGCCTTTTCATATGTTCCGATCTTGTTGGCAAAATCGCCATTCATGGCAATTCTGTCAGCACCAACTATGACCATGTCAACCAAACCCTTTTTCATAACGTATCCCGCTGCGTTATCAGCTATTATTTTATGTTCAATGCCTTCCATGAGCAATTCCCAGGCAGTCAGCCTGGCCCCCTGAAGCCTTGGCCTCGTTTCATCCACCCAGACAAAAAGGTTCTTTCCATTCTTCTTTGCAATTCGTATAGGCGCTAGGGCTGTCCCCAGATCAAGGACCGCAAGGGCTCCTGCATTGCAGTGAGTTAGAATATTCATCCCGTTCTTTATGATTTTGTTTCCATGCTCCCCAATTTTCCATTCCTTATCCCTTATCATGTCAGCATAACCTTTTGCAGCCCTGACGGCGTCTTCCCCATCACCTATTCTTTTCATCATATAATCAAGGGCATAAAACAGGTCGTATGCCGTTGGCCTGGATTTTGAAATTACTTTATATGCCTCATTCAGATCTTTTTTCTGCAGCCAAGCCTGTGCCATTCCGTATGCGGCTGAAACCCCTATTGCCGGGGCGCCCCTCACAACCATATCCCTTATAGCAAATGCAATGTCATCATAATTTTTAGCCTCAAAGAATTCCACGCTGTCAGGTATTTTTCTCTGATCCAGAAAAATAACCCTGTCGCCTTCTATCCAGACACTTACAATTTCCCTTTTTTCCCCATTCAAAATTATCTGCATTAAATATCCCCGCAAATAATTAAGATATTCAGGTATTTAGGTTTTTATGGAAATAAAAGATAAAATTATATTTCAGATAAAAAAAGGTTTTAAATATTATCTTTATACAGAAATTCATGAAAATTTTTGATACCATGGATAGAACAAAAAAGGATTTAATAACAGTGAAGGATAAGAGGATAAATCTGTTTGTCTGTGGTCCCACGGTGTATGATTATTCACATATCGGGCATGCAAGGACATACGTATTTTTTGATCTTTTTGCATCATACCTCAGATACAGGGGGTATGATGTTTTCTATCTTCAGAATATAACAGACATAGATGACAAAATCATAAAGAAAGCGTCCGAAACGAATTCCAGCCCGGAAAATGTGGCCGAAAAATATTTCAGGGAATATCTTAAAGATATGGAGATTCTAATGGTTAATTCTGTAAACATCTATGCGCCTGCAACACATTACATGGATGAGATCGTTGACCAGATAAAACGACTTCAGCAACAAGGGTATGCGTATGAAACAGGAGACGGTGTTTATTTTGAGGTAAACAGATTCCCAGATTACGGAAAACTGTCGCATCAGAAACTGGAAGAAATAATTGCAGGATACAGGGTAGAAATCAATGAAAACAAGAAAAATCCCGTTGATTTTGCGCTCTGGAAAAAGAAAAAGGAGGGCGAACCTTACTGGAATTCTCCATGGGGAGAAGGGCGACCAGGATGGCATATAGAGGACACAGCAATAACTGAACATTATTTTGGTCCCCAGTATGACATTCATGGGGGAGGGGCAGATCTGATATTTCCCCATCACGAATGCGAGATAGCCCAGATGGAATCGGTAAGCGGAAGAAAACCCATGGTAAGGTACTGGATGCACACCGGACTTCTGACAATAAGGAGTGAAAGAATGGGGAAGTCCATGGGAAACGTCATAAGGATAAGGGATCTCACGGAAAGATATTCTCCATGGGTCATAAGATATTTTCTTCTTTCCTCACATTACAGGTCCCCCATAGATTTTTCGTATGAGAACATGGACAGGGCGATGGAAAGCCTTGAAAAGATTGTGGTTATTTACAGAAAACTGAAGAACAGGAGAACCTTTGGAAATGGCAGTAAAATAATGAATGAAATGGAGGAGGAATGGAATCTTCTTATAAATGATATGGATGATGATCTGAACACCCCAGGGGCAATTTCGCACATGATGAAAATAATAAATCTTGCAAACAGATATTATTCCGATCTTTCAGAGGTTGAATCAAAGAGAATAATGGAAATGATTGAGGACATGAATAAATTTTTCAAAATACTGCCTGAAATAAATGAAAACGAAGAAAAACTTATGAACCATATCCTATCTATCAGGGAAATGATGAGGAAAAGGAAGGAATACGAGATCGCAGACAGCATAAGGAATGAACTCAATTTGATGAAAATTAAAATTGAAGATACTTCAGAGGGTACAGTATGGTACAGAATATAGATGAAATAGAGTATCTCTATTCGCTATCAAGGTTCGGAATTAAGCTTGGGCTTGATGTCATGAAGGAACTCTCCGGCAGAATAGGAAATCCTCAGGATTTCTACAGAACGTTTCATATTACAGGATCAAACGGTAAGGGATCAACATCGGCCATGCTCTATACAATACTCAAACAGAAGTTTTCAGTCGGTCTTTACACGAGCCCACATATCAAAATATTCAATGAAAGAATCATCGTGAACGACAAGTACATTGAGGATGATTATATAAAAAGGTGGGTGAATGAAAAGAAGCAGATTATAACTGACATGGCTAAGTCAGGAATGCAGCCGACATTTTTTGAATTTACCACGGCAATGGCATTTGATTATTTCAAAGAAAAGAATGTGGATGCTGCGGTCATAGAAGTTGGGATGGGTGGAAGGCTTGATGCGACCAACATAATAAATCCTGAATCATCGGCGATTGTTACCATATCGCTTGAACACACGGATAGGCTCGGCACAACGATCGATAAAATTGCGTATGAAAAAGCCGGGATTATAAAGAGTGGCCGGCCGGTGATCATAGGCGTTGAGGATGAAAGGGCCAGATCCGTGATTGAAAGAATAGCGGTAGAAAAAAATTCCCAACTGTATGATGTGAATGAAATCTATAAAATTTCGAATGTGGAAATGAGCCTTGAGGGAACTAAATACAGGGCCTCAAGGGACGGTAAAATTTATGATGTGAAAATACCGCTTGTTGGAAAATATCAGATAAAAAATTCGTTGATTTCAATTACAATGGCAGAACTGTTTGACCCATCACTCGATTACAGAAAGATAGAAAATGTGCGTTTCCCTGGAAGGTTTGAAGTTAAGAGCCGTAAACCGCTCATAATAACCGATGCAGCACACAATCCAGAGGCTGCAAGTGGACTTGTTGATAATGTAAAAACCCTCTTTTCGAAAAAACCGACGATCGTGATTACTCAGCTCAAGGATAAAAATTCAGTGGAATTTTTCAGGATCATTTCGGAAATAACGGATCACGCTATAATAACGGAGGTTAAAGATGAGAGGAGAAAAGATGCGGAGATTCTGGGTCAGGAGGCACGGAATTTCATGAGGAGCGTGGAAGTCATCCGTGAATCTGAAATGGCATTTGAGCGTGCCATTGAATCTTCTGATTTCATCATCATCACGGGATCCATATATCTTTTAGGTGAGTTTGAGGAATGGTATGCAAAAAGGCAGTAACGGTCTCTGACAGGGAAGACGAAGAATTCGAAAGCCTCACCAGATCCCTCTACTATGATATTATTGGTTCATTTACATTCAGGCATTATTCATCCAAATATTTCATTGGTGAAGGAAAACTGGAAGAAATAAAGGAATTCATTGAACAGAATGAAACGGATGTGGTCATAATAAACGGGAAAATCAAGTCTTCGCAGTGGTACAACCTTGAAACGTATCTAGGGAAAAGGGTGATTGACAAGACCATGCTAATACTTGAAATATTTGCCGACAGGGCCAGAAGCAAGGAGGCAAGGCTTGAGGTTGAACTTGCAACGCTCAATTATCAGCTTCCTCTGCTAAAGGAATGGATACACCGGGCAAAGAAGGGAGAACATCCCGGGTTCATGGCCGGGGGGGAGTACGATATTGACCAGTACTATTTCCATGTCCAGAAAAGGATCAAGAAAATCAGGGGTGAAATTGAAAAGATCAGGATGGAAAGAAAGGAGAGGAGAAAGAACCGGTCAAGAAAAGGGTATTTTCTGGTGACCATTGCAGGATACACAAACAGCGGTAAAAGTCAGCTCATGAAAACGTTATCAGGCGAGAATGTGGTCATTGAAGACAGGATGTTTTCGACACTTGTAACACGGACCTCGAGAATAATGAACACCAAAAAAAGGGTTCTCATTACGGACACTGTGGGGTTTATAAAGGATCTTCCCCCACTGATTCTGGAAGCCTTTCAGGCAACGCTGGAAGACATTTTCAATTCCGATCTGATCATTTTTCTGATTGACGGATCAGATGAATTTGATCTTCTGTCTGAAAAGGTTGAAACTTCGATGAGAATTTTTTCAGGGGAACTGAGCGCGAAAATTCTACCCGTGATAAATAAAATCGACAGGAGAATACGGGACATTGACAAAAAGGCAGAATATATAAGGGAAAAAATTTCAGAACCAGTTTTTGTAAGTGCGAAAACGGGAGAAAACATACAGGTTCTGCTTGATAGAATATATTCAATGCTGGAATATGACAGGGAATACTCGCTGGAAATCGAGAGCAGCGGAAATTATATGCCCCTTGTATCCTTCGTTTATGATTATGGAGATATCGTCAATTACGAAATTAAGGACAAGATTTATTTAAAATTTAAAATAAATTCCAGATTTGATGGAATCATAAGGAAATACATAAATTTATTATAATCATTTAATGAAATATCTTTTCCGGAGATTATAACTGTTTTGGTAAAAAATATGATAAAGAAATTTTTTTAAACGGGTAACATATAGTTATAAAATACCATGACGGGGTATGATAAGATAATTGAGAAATACATTTTGAACGGCATTGAAAAGGTAGACCTTTCATATTTTGAGCCGTCATATATCCCGGAAAGGATAATTCACAGGGACGAGGAGATAGACGTCATAATGAAAAATCTGGCCCTCATTTTTAAGAAGATTACACCGAAAAACATGTTCATTTTTGGAAAGACCGGAACGGGGAAAACTGCGGTGATTAAGTTTCTGGGAAGGGCGATGATGAATTCGAAAAATGAAAAGATAAATTTCGTTTACATGAACTGCCAGATAAATGACAATTCGTATTCCCTTCTCTATACCCTGGGAAGGAGTGCGGGTGCTGAAATTCCAGTGACAGGATGGTCCATGGACAGGCTGTTCAATTCCGTCAAGGATTCGGTTGAAAAATTCAGCGGATATTTTATAGTTGTCATGGATGAGATCGACAGATACATAAAGAAAAACGGTGACGACATATTATATTCGATCTTACTCATGAATTCTGAAATGCAGAACAGCAGAATAATCCTGATAGGAATAACGAATGATGTTACAATAATAGACCATCTTGATCCAAGGGTCAAGAGCAGGCTGAATGAAGAAAAGGTTGTTTTTCCGCCATACAACCAGTTTGAGATATATGATATATTGAAAGACAGAATTGAAATGGCGAAAATGGCAGGATACATTACCGATTCTGCAATAAGGTACATATCTGCAATTGCAGCCCAGGAAAACGGCGATGCAAGAAAGGCCATAGATCTTCTCAAATCAACACTGCAGATAGGAATTGACCTCAAAAATGTTCCCGTGGAGGAAAAGCATGTCAATATAGCCAAAAGCAAGATCGAATATGATGCTATATCAGAAACAATAAGATCACTTCCCCTTCATTCAAAAATAGTTCTTTTATCGATAACATTGCTGAAGGAATATGGAAATGTGAATATCACCACAGGAGAAATATACAACGCGTACAGGAACCTTACAAACATGATAAACATACCTCCGCTGACGTCAAGAAGGCTTACTGATATACTGTCCGATCTGGACATGCTCGGAATAATCAATGCAAAGGTGATTTCCATGGGAAGATACGGAAGATCAAAGATCGTCGACATAATGCTATCATCCAGCTTCATAAAATCCATACTGATGGAGGAGGAACTCCTGAAGTCAATAAAGGATTCAACGAGAAAACAGTCCCAGCTCAAAATCTAGATCAAGAATGTTTTTCTCTTCTCCAAAAGTTGAATATATTCTTCCTTCATTCTTTATTATGTTTTCCCAGACGGTCCTGCATTTACAGTCAGGAATGTTGCTGAGAACATTTTCATCCTGAGTGTATGAAAACTCCTCAATAATCCCTAAAATTTTTTCATCGCATGACCCGCAGTTATGAATCCCTCTCACCTTCGAACCTGCCGTGGGAAATGATACCACCTTTTTGAATTTTGATGTCCTTTTAAGCACTTCTAGGAGACTCCACAACCATGGAGGCCTGTAATATCCATGGTTCCAGAGATATTCGACCATGGTGTATGACTGCACATCGACGGGATTCACGCTTATTATTTCAGAATATTCTGATGCAAATTCAATCGTTCTTATCACATCCTCAATGGCTTCTCTTTCCGTAAGAAATGGTGGTTTCAAAAGAACATAGGTCTTAAGGGGAATGGAGAGATCTTTCAGGATCCCCGCAGCTCTTTCAAATTCCGATCTGCTGAACCCCTTGTTTATGGAATTTTTTAAAACCTCATCGGATGAGCTCTCAAGACCCACTGCAACCATCAGATTGCTGAATTTTTTAAATCTTTTCATTCTCTCATATGTTATGAATTCCGGCCTGGTCTCAACTATTACCCTTTTCCTGTCAGAAAAAAGGCTGAGAATGTTTTCCTGAACATTTTCCGGAATTTCATTGGGGTCAAAGAAACTGCCGGAATTGTATATCTTAATGATACTTTCATCCTTTATTTTTTTTAAAGCCATGTTTATCTGGTTCATCAGATTTTCCTCATTCACGGGCCCGGGATCTGTATCCGTGTAATACCCGCACATCGAACATCCGGAATGCCTGAACCAGAAACATCCCGTTGTCCTTAAAATTATTACGGCCGCCCTCTCCCTTCTGCCTCTGAAAGGCTCATATTCACTCCATACCGAAACATAATCATCAGGAGCATGGTCCCTTTCAGCCCTGTTCCTGATGCTTTTTATTAATTCCTGCATATTCATTTTTTATCAATCTTTTCCAGCAGTTCGTAATACTTTTTTCTTATGTCATCAACTTCCCTTTTTAGATTCTCTATCTCATCCGTGAACATTCTACCCTTTTTAAGCGCATCCATCGTTTCCCTCATTTTTCTTTTCAGTCTTCCATCAAGTTCAATCATATATGCATATTCGATTTCGGGTATTGCATCCTGCAGACCACAGCTGTAAAGGCCATCAATGGCCCCTGACCTGACAAAGAGATTCTCATCCCTCAAAAGGCGGAATAAAATCGGAAGAACGTCCTTGTTCATGTACCCGGATTTCCCGATTGACATTGCCGCAATCGCCCTGAGCCTCATGATGTATTTTTTCTCTGTGAATTCTGTTTCCATCTTTATTGCATTCTCATTCCTGAAATACGATAATCCATACAGCAGGCCAGTCCTTACTATCTCATTCATTGTTTCATATTCCCTGTATTCCCTTAAAATGTCATATGATTCATCCATTCCTGTTTCTCCAATGGATTTCAGAGATGTAGAAATTATGTATGGCCTGTCTTCGGTTTTAAGAGCCCTTTTCAGCATCTCCAGCGCTTCCCTGTTTTTATAATATTTTCCGAGAGAATCAATGATTGCATTCCTTACCTTTGAATTGACATTCCTGTTACCTATAGATCTATTATATATTTCATTCAATGCGTTCAGGGAATATTCCGTACCAATTTTTGAAATGGCCCTTATTGCCTCAATCCTGACGCCGTAAAAACTGTCATTCATGGCAGTATCCTTGAGGATATCGACCATTTCCCTGCCACCGAGTTTAACTGCATCCTTAATCGCCTCGATCCTTTCAATAACAGTCCTTCCATTTTTTATAATGTACCTTACCATTTCTGGAGGTTTTGTGAATTCCATATCTTTCAGTATATGGTTTTCCGGATCAATTGAAATTCCTAAAATACCGTCATGGTCAAATGAAAATTCCTCAAACCTATTCTCGATTCTAACATTTTTTATTATTCTTTCATTATCTGTATATATTGCGATTTCCAGAGGGAAACTGAAGCATTTTACCGTATTGTCATCATCCTGTGTCTGTTCAATTTTAATCCTGATGTTTTTATCATCTCTTTTCATGTCAACCTTCAACTGTGGATGTCCACCATGGAAAACCCACTGATCGAAAAACCTTTCAAAGGACCTCCCTGTAAATTCCTTCAGGAGTTTCATGAAATCATACGTGTCTATGCTCCTTCCACCATATGTTTCAAGATAGAATTTTATAAACGACCAGAATTTTTCGTCACCCATCTCATATCTGAGCATGTGTATGACCCTGGATGCCTTTTCATATGAATGGCGGTCAAATATCTCGGAAGGTGATTCATAAAGGTTTGTAACTATTGGCCTCCTGTATTTCGAAGAATCCTCTTCCTTGTACGATAGTTCATCCTGATACATGTAATACAGAAATGCGTCATGCCCAAGAAAATGGTCCTGATAAACGTTCTCCATGTATGTTGCAAAACCCTCATTGAGCCATATATGGGCCCATGATGAGCATGTGATGTAGTCGCCGAACCACTGGTGTGCCAGTTCATGTGCAATTAATGGTTCAGACATTATTTCGTTATGGGTGTTCAGTTCATGAAGCGTGTATTCTGTAAGTGTTGTGGAATTTATGTTTTCCATTCCTCCAACCACAAAATCATAAACCACAACCTGGGCATATTTCTTGTATGGATATTTGAAACCCGTGATCCTGCTGTAAAACCGTATCATGTCAGGTGTGTTTATGAACGTTCTGTTGATGTATTTTCCCATTCCTTCCGGAACAAGATAAATAAGTTTTACGTCATCAACCTCATCCTCAAGGATATCAAAAACACCAGATACAAATGAAATCAGGTATACGGGATGGGGAAAATCCTCCTTCCAGTGGAATACGGTTTCATTTTGAAGTTCTTTCCTTTCTAACAGAATTCCGTTTGAAAGGGCATAAAACCCCTTGGGAACGTGTGCTGTGATTTCACTTGAACTTCTCTGGTTTGGAAAATCATATGATGGAATCCAGTATCTTGAATCCTCATCCTCGCCCTGAGACCAGACCTGTGGATGATTTCTTTCTTTTTCCTTATCCGCAGGAATGAAATAAAGGCCCTTTCTTGGTGTAGATGAATATTCTAGTGTAATTTCAACATCATCGCCTTCTGGTATTTCATCCTCGAAGTATATGTTGAGGGTTTTACCATCATATTCATAATTTTTAATTCTGTGCGTGGAAATTATGTTTGAAAATTTCAGCTCAATCGCATCAAGGCTTATTTTATTTATATTGGAAAACTTGGTGTTCAGCATGATTTTTTCAATGGCCCTGAAACTTCTGCTTTCAAAATCCGGCCATATTTCAACAGATATGTGTTTCTGAAGGAATTCCTTATCCCGCTCATAATTCTTTTTATATTCTGGATATGCAAATGGTTCCCTATAGAGTTTGTCTAACATGATGATCCATATTTCTTATGATATATTAAGCATTTCTCCTAAAAGAATCACATAGTTAATTTTATAAGTAATTTTATTTTAATGTAATCATAGCCCCGTGGTGTAGTGGCCAAGCATGCGGGACTTTGGATCCTGCGACGGCAGTTCGAATCTGCCCGGGGCTGTTAAATATGTGATTTAATATGGATGAATTTGAAGTATCTCCATGGAATGTTTCTGGAAAAATAGATTACGATAAATTGATTGAAAGATTCGGTACACAAAAATTGAGCAATGATTTATTAAGTGATTTAAAAAATTTATCTGGGGAATTGCATCTCTTTTTTAGAAGAAATGTATTTTTTTCACACAGGGATTTTGACAAGATTATAGAAGATATAAAAAATGGTAAGTCATTTTTCATTTATACTGGTAGAGGTCCATCAGGTCCAATGCATATTGGACATCTTCTTCCATTTATTTTGGCAAAATGGTTTCAAGAAAAATTCAATGTAAATGTTTATATAGAAATCACAGATGATGAAAAATATCTTCATTCAGATAACCTCGATTTAAAGGATACAAAAAAATATGCAATAGAAAATACGTTGGATATAATATCCTTAGGATTTAATGAAGATAAAACATTTGTTTTTTTTGATACAGAATACATAAAAAACATGTATAAATTAGCACTAAGGATAGCCAAGAAAATTAATTTTTCAACTGTAAAGGCGGTTTTTGGATTTAAAGAGAGTACAAATATAGGAATGATTTTTTATCCAACATTGCAATTAGTACCTACATTTTTTGAAAACAACAGATGCTTAATTCCTGAAGCAATTGATCAAGATCCATATTGGAGGATTCAAAGAGATATTGCAGATTCGATAGGAAAATATAAAGCTTCAGTAATACACAGCAAGTTTTTGCCTCCATTATCAGGAATTGAGGGAAAAATGAGTTCATCAATTCCTGAGACAGCCATTTATTTAAATGATTCACCAGAAATTGTAAAAAAGAAAATAATGAAATATGCCTTTTCCGGAGGACAACCTACTATTGAAGAGCATAGGAAGTACGGTGGAAATCCAGATATTGACGTATCTTTTCAATGGCTATACATGATGTTTGAAGAGGATGATGAGAAAATCAAAGAGATTGAAATTTCTTATAAAAAGGGTGATTTATTGACCGGAGAATTAAAAAATATTTTAATTGAAAAAATTAACAAATTTTTAATTGATTTTAGAGAAAAAAGGGAAAAATATAAGGATAGGTTGGAAAAATATTTATATGATGGAAAACTTGCTAATAAAATGTGGAATACAATTTATGATAATGTAAAATAGTATGAAAATATATTTTGAAAAATATGGATGCAGCCTTAATCAGGCTGAAACAATTGAAATATTAGAAAATTATTTGGATAGAGGATATAATTTAACCGAAAAACCAGAAGATGCCGATAGAATTCTTATTGGTACATGTGTTGTAATACAACACACTGAAAATCACATGGTAAAAAGGGTTGAGGAATTAAGCAAATATAACAAGCCTGTTATAGTTTATGGTTGTTTGCCAACTGTAAAGGAGGATAGAATTAAAAATATAAAAAATGTCTATCCATTAAAGATTGGAGAAAAAAATACAATCGATTTTGAATTAAATTTAAATCATAACATATACAATATAGAGAGCACATATACAATACCAATAGCCCAGGGATGCAATGGATATTGCACTTATTGCATCTCTCGATTATCAAGGGGTTATGTGAAAAGTAAAGAGATAGATTATATTCTTGAAAGAGTAAAGATTGCCATTTCAAGAGGTTTTAAAGAGATTAGAATAAGTGCATTGGATGCGGCAGCTTATGGAATTGATATAAATTCAAATTTAGCAATATTATTAAATAAAATAAATGAAATTGATGGAGATTTTATGATTAGGGTTGGAATGATGGAACCTTCAAATTTATTGAGAATTAAGGATGAATTATTAAATTCATTTTTAATAAATAAAAAAATTTTCAAGTTTTTCCATATTCCAATACAAAGCGGTAGTGAAAAGGTATTAAAATTAATGAATAGAAAATATAATATAAAAGATATTAAAAATTTAATAGATGAAATTAAATCAAAATTTGAAAATTATACCTTTTCTACAGATATAATAACAGGTTTTCCAGGAGAAGATGATGAAGCTTTTGAAGAAACCGTAAAACTGGTTGAATATATAAAACCCGACATTTTGAACATAACAAGATATTCTCCGAGGCCAAATACCCCTGCATATAAATTAAAAATGCCAAAGTCTATAGATTCAAAAAATAGGTCTTCATATTTAACCGATTTGCATAGGGAAATAAGTTTAAAGAGGAATGAATTATTGGTTGGAAAAGAATTTCAAGTATTAGTTACAGAAAAGGGTAAAGAGGGTTATTTGGCAAGGACCACTTTTTATCGTCCAGTAATTTTGAAAGAGGCAAAGATTGGTGTTTGGTATAATGTATATATAAAGGAATTAACACCATATTATTTAATTGGTGAAATACTAAAGTGAAAACTAAAAATAGATAAAGATATATAATATTAATAATGACAAGGTTAAAAATAATAAATGATAATAAAGAATTCACAGTTAAAGGAAATAGAAAGATAATAGAAATATTAAAAGAACTTTCATTAAATCCTGATGCATATATTGTTTTAATAGATGGAAAACCTGTGCCTGAAGATGAATATGTTGAAGAATCTAAATACATCGAATTGCTGAGGGTCTTTTCAGGAGGATGAATTAATTTTTATATACTCAATTTTTAATTAAATAAAATATGAAAAATAAACTACTATATTTATTAATTTTATTTTCCATATTTATTTCTATATCTTCAATATCTTTTTCGGAGACATTATCAACAAGTTATTTACAAAATAATGCAAATGCCGCCGAACCAATGACAATACTAGGAATTTATGTGCATGGATTTTTTCTTACATTTGCGGTTGGTTTGCCATACCTCGTTTTGACCTACGAATTTCTGGGGATTAGAAAAAATGATAAAACATATCTGAATGCGGCGAAAAGGCTTAGCCTTGTTTGGGGTGTATCCTTTGGTATAGGGGCTGCAACAGGAACTTTGGTCGAGTTTGGACTGGTTCAAGTATGGTCAGGTACACTTTTGGCTATAGCCACATTTTTCTTTGCCCCATTAACTTTAGAACTTTATGCCTTTATGCTAGAGATTGTTTTTGTAGTTGTATACATATTTACATGGGATATTAATAAACCATCTTATAGGCATTTGATTTTGGGAATAATATTAGCATTTGGTTCAAACTTATCGGCTTACATGATTTTGGCAGTAAATGCATTTATGAACGTTCCTTGGGGAACAGGAAATTTAGTTAGCCAAATTTTACCTTGGTCTCCAAGTTATGGACCTAATTACGTAAACACAAATGCATTGGTATCATTATATGAATATTTAAATAAATACCATACATTGTCCTTGGCATCTTCAGGTTTATTTTTATCAACTGGAACTATATTGTATAATCAATGGGTTGTTTTTTATAACCCAGATCTTTATGCCACATTTTTCCACACGGTTTTAGCAACAATAGTAATATCATCATTTGAGGCAAGCGCTTTCTTAGGTTTAGATATGATTAGAAATAAGGATTTCTCAGGATATAGGAAAAAGTTGCTAAAGGTATCCTTTGGAGTTGGTGCAATAGCCTCAATATTAATTCCAATATCAGGAGATTATATGGGAAGAATAGTTTATCAATTTCAATACTTAAAATTCTTGGCGTTCGAGGGTTTTGGCCCAAATGGTGGTAAAGATCCAATAATGGGAATATTGCTATATGGAAATCCAAATTATTATTTTAAAGGATATAATTATCTTTTGAGCTTAGCTCAGAATTCCATAGATCCAACCAATGCAATAAATTCTATTTTATACATTGAAAATCAATTCCAGCCATGGGCATTTTACGTTTATTGGACTATGGTAATATCCGGAATTATATTATTTATTTTTGCCATAGCATATTTTGGATTTTATATAAAATGGATAGAAAATATAATCAAAATAATTTTTAGGATGGACATTACTAAATTTATATCTTATGCTTCTTTAATAGCCCCAATATTAGGCATAATAGCAGCATCATCCGGTTGGGCAGTTAGAGAAGCGGGTAGACATCCTTGGGTTATTTATGGTTTAATTCAATATTGGCAAGTAATAACTCCCGATCCTATAACACCATTGTTATCAATTTTGATAATTATGGTTGAACTAATAATATTGATATTGGGTTCTTGGGCAATAATATATGTTATTAGGAGACGTGATAAAAATGACTGATGTATTTGATGCATTTGTATTATTGGGTTATGCTGTAATTACACATCTTTTATTGGTCAATTTCATACTTGGATTATCAATAATAATTCCTTTAATGGAATATTATTATTATAAAAAGAATGACCAAGATGGTAAAAAGATTTTAAAAAACATGTTTAAATTCATGATATTGTCAGATTTATTTGCAGGAGTTTGGGCCACATGGATTACCGTCTTTCTTGGAGGATTCTGGCCATCAGTAACATACATTGCAACAACAGATTTGTTTGCATCATTGGTCATAGCATTAATTGGAATTCTTATAGCATTGCCAAGCATAGGAATATATTGGTTTACATGGGATAAAATTTCTGAGAAATTACATGTTTTAATAGGTCTATTTATGGCCATTGGAGCAATCATGGTGGCATCAGGTTTTAATATGATCTTTGCATTTATAGACGATCCTGTTGGCCTTGGATCTCCAAATTACGTTTACAAACAAAATTCCTATTTTTCAATATATTCAAATCCGTTATATCCAGATTTTACATTACACAGAATATTTGGTGCACTAACTTTAGTATCATTAACATTTGCAGGAGCATACATTTATTCCTATTTAAAAAATAGGAATGAATTAAGTAAAAAGTCTGCAATAGTATTCATTAAAATAGCGATGATATCACTGCCTATAGAGGTATTATTAGGATTTATTTATTCGCTAGAATTAATATCAAATACTCAATACATTGCTAATCAAATATTCTGGCCTTTATTAAACACATCACATTATAATGCGTTATCAATTTTATTCATTATTTTCATAATTTTCATCTTTTTCATGTGGTATCTTTTGTATTATCTCTATTTTTCAATAGATAAAGAAAAAATCAATAAAATTATACCATTAACATTATCTTCATTGGCTATCATTACCTTCATTTTAGGTGAATTCTTAAATGATTATTCAAGATATCCTTACTTTGTTATAACTGGAAATACTGGTATTAATGCATCTCAATTCATAAATAACTTAACATATTTAACCAATATATGGTACATAATGTCTTATACAATATCTTTGATATTATTAATAATATATATCTGGCTTATAAACAGAGTAATTATCAAAAATAAAGGCATTGATGCATAATTTTTTTATTTATTTTTTATTTTATTTAATAAATAAATTAAACATTAAGATCAAAGTAAATTTTTAATATTGTATTTCAATATTGTATTTGCGGGGTCGTAGCTTAGCCAGGTGGAGCGGCGG
>JAGDXR010000023.1 GCA_023261745.1 Thermoplasmata archaeon
CTCCCTGAAGGTCGGAGTTTTACTGCTTCCCCCAAACCCCTAACTTTTCTATAAAATTGGAAAATTTATAAATGAAAATAATATTTTAAAAAACAATGTTAAGAAATGCCGAATTAAATTTTTCATTCGTGAGGCGATTCAGGAATATTTCTTCCTTTAACAATATCCATAACTCTTACGATATCAAATTCAATAAAAATAAATTCAAAAAAGGTTTGGGAAAAAAGGATGAGAGACTCATGTTACCCTTAATCTTAAAGGGGACAGGTGAATGATATGGATTCCAGCCTATCAAAGCTCAAAGGTTTCAGGGAATTCTACCCGGAAGAGATGGAATCGAGGAGACTGGTTTTCAATAAAATGAGGGATACTTCAATCAGGTTTAATTTTAGGGAAATTGATGCACCCAGCGTTGAAAATTTTGAAATATTTAGGAAAAAAAGCGGTGACGAAATTATCAATCAGACATTTTCATTTTTAGACAAGGCAGGAAGACATGTAACACTGATTCCGGAAATTACGCCCGTTGTTGCGAGGATGGTTTCAAATGTCAAAAACGTTCCAATGCCACAGAAATGGTTTTCGATACCGAAACTGTGGAGGTATGAAGAACCACAGAGCGGAAGGCTGAGGGAATTCTACCAGTATAATGCTGATATTTTCGGGTCCTCATCGGTATATTCAGATTCAGAAATAATTATACTTTCACAGTCAATTTTAAATGATCTTGGGCTTAGAAATAAATATACAACAAGGATAAGTGACAGATACCTGGCTGAAAATATACTGAAAAGTGAGGGTATAGAAAATGTCGATGAAATATTTAAAATAATAGATAAAATGGAAAAGGTTGGCAGAGAAAAAATTAAAGAAATGCTTTCAGGCATTGCCGGGGAAGACAGGGCATCAAGGATAATGGAAATTTTTTCTCTGTCTGGAAAATTCGATGAAATTTCCGGGAAAATAGAATACAGTGAAAGGATGGAGTACATTGGAAGACTGAATGATATCCTGAAGGATATGGATTGCGGAAATTACATGTTTGATTTTTCTATAGTCAGGGGGCTGGCATATTATACGGGTATAGTGTTTGAAACACATGATTATAAAAGGGAATTCAGGGCGGTTCTAGGTGGGGGGAGGTATGACAGGCTTACTGAAATGTTCGGTTCACATATCCCAGCCGTGGGTTTTGGAATGGGTGATGCGGTCCTGGAACTTCTCATGAGAAGGGAGAATGTCTGGCCTGGACCAAAAAGGAATCTGGATTTCTTTGTTGTGATTATTGGGAATTACATAACCGAAGGCCTCAGACTGGTAAAAATGCTCAGGGAAAACGGTTTCTCTGCCGACTATGATCCAGATTTCAGGAGCGTTCAGAAACAGATGAAGATGGCGGAAAGGGAAGGCGCAAGGTTTTCTCTGATAATGGGTGAGGAGGAATTGAAAAATAATACCGTTACAATGAAGGACATGGATTCCGGTGTACAGAATAAAATAGGTATGGATGATTTAATCCAAAAGTTACGAAAATATAATTTACCCAAAAATCATTTTCATTCTTGACCATATATGGAAAATTTACTCGATTCGATGTTTAAGCCTAAATCAATAGCGATTGTTGGAGCTTCAAGGGATCCACATTCCATAGGCTATTCTGTTGTTAAAAACCTTCTGGATTCAAAGTATCAGGGTAAGATATTTCCTGTAAATCCAAAGGCGGATGAAATACTTGGACTTAAGTGCTATCACAATATTGAAGATATTGAGGAAAATGTTGATCTTGCAATTATAACGGTGCCTGCTGCATTGACGCCACAGGTGGCGGAGGAATGTGGCAGGAAAGGTGTAAAATCCCTTGCGGTCATTGCCTCTGGTTTCAGTGAGGTTGGGAGGCATGACCTTGAAAAACAGCTTGTTGACATATCAAGGAAATACGGAATGAGGGTGCTTGGACCGAACATAGTGGGTATAATGAACAATCCTCTTAGGATGAACGCTTCCTTTGCACCCCATCTGCCATACCCTGGCAAAATAAACCTTATTTCACAGAGCGGAGCGTTGCTTGTTGCTCTCGATAGCCGAACATGGGTGGACAGGGTTGGAATGTCATATCTGATAAGCATAGGGAATATGAGTGACCTTGACTTTGCAGACCTTATAGATTATTTCAAGAATGATCCGGATACATCATGCATATCACTTTACGTTGAGGGAATAAAGAACGGAAGAAAGTTCATAGATGTTTCAAAACGTGTTCTGGAAAAACCCATACTGGCCCTGAAATCGGGCGTGTCGGAAAGGGGATCTGTGGCCGCTGCTTCACACACAGGATCCCTTGCAGGTTCTGGAAAGGTTTATTCCGCGGCCTTCAGGCAGGCAGGGGTTGTCCAGGCAGATAATCTCGAGGACCTTTTCGATAAATCCCTGGCACTTTCAATGCAGCCACCCATGAGGGGGGAGAATCTTCTGATCATAACCAATGGAGGTGGTGTGGGTGTTCTAGCAACCGATGCGGCCGAAAAATTCGGTATACCCCTGAAGGAACCTCCGGACGACCTGAAAAACGAACTTAAGAAGATCATGCCTGATTTTGGGAGTGCAAAAAACCCTGTGGATATAACAGGCATGGCGGATGCAGAATGGTACGGCAAGGCACTGAAAATAGCATTGAAGCATCCTTGGGTCGATGCCGTGACGGTATTGTATTGTGAGACCTCTGTGAGCGATCCAAGGGACCTTGCAATAGAGATATATGAGGCAAAGCTCGAGGCAACCGAATGCAACAAGATCCAGAAACCCATAACGGTTTCATTCATAGGTGGAGAGGTTACTGAAAGGGCAACGGAATGGCTTCAGAAAAAGGGGATACCCGTGTTCAGGTCACCTGACAGGGCGGTAAGTGCCATGTCGGCCCTGAGACAGTACGGAAGATTCATAGAGAAGGGATTTGATGAATTCCAGAAATTCTGGGATGTCGATTATGAAGGTGTGAGGGAAATACTTAAGGATATTGAAATTAACAGGAATGGATATGTTAATGAAATAGACGCAAAAAATATACTGAGTAAATACGGGATACCCGTTGCAAAAACTGTCCTTGCAAGATCTAAGGACGATCTGAATAACATGAATGATATTGTGTTTCCGGTGGTTGCAAAGATCGTGTCAAAAGATGTTATACACAAGAGCGATGTTGGAGGCGTTATACTGAATATAAAGAATATGGATGAACTGAAGAATGCATATGACAGGATAATGGAAAACGTTAAATCGAAAATCCCGGACGCATCCATAGAGGGAATAGCTGTGCAGGAAATGGCTCCCCAGGGGATAGAAGTCATAGTAGGTTCCACTGAAGATCCGCAGTTCGGGCCAACCATGATGTTTGGCCTTGGGGGAATATTTGTTGAAATAATGAAAGACGTCAGTTTCCGTATTGCACCATTTTCAAAATCCATTGCAATAGATATGATCAATGAGACAAAGGGAAAAGCTGTACTTTCAGGTGCAAGGGGTTCAAAAGGCGGTGATATGGATAAACTTGCGGAAGCGATAAGCAGGATTTCACAGCTCGTCTCGGACTTCCCGGAAATAAAGGAACTGGATGCTAACCCCATCATGGTGTATGAGAATGGAATAAAGGTTGTTGATGCAAGGATAATACTTAAAAGATGAAAACATGGATGATGGAATTGTTGACATCTCAGGAAAGGATATAACAAGAAGGGAATGCACTGCCAGGGGAAAAATTGTTCTTAAGAGATCTACAATAGAAGAAATAAAGAAAAAAAACATCAAAAAAGGGGATCCCATAGAGGCAGCAAAAATATCGGGAATTCTCGCTGTTAAAAACACTCCATATGTTATACCTGAAACGCATAATATTCCTCTGGAATCTGTAAAATTCCATTTTGATATCCAGGAAGAATGCATTTCAGTTTCATGCACGGTAAAAACAACTTACAGGACAGGGGTGGAGATCGAGGCAATCCATGGCGTAATGATATCCCTTCTCACCCTCTGGGACATGGTCAAGTACCTTGAAAAGGATTCTGATGGCCAGTATCCGTCTACAAAAATAATGGAAATAAGTGTAGTGGAAAAGAAAAAGGAATTTATCTGAACTTTACCTTGCTTGATGGCCTGAATACGAGCTTGTTTTTCTCCGGGATATTTATTATTTCCCTTGTCTTCGGATTTCTTGCCTTTCTTGCCCTGGTCTTTCTCCTCTCGAATATTCCAAAGCCAACCAGATTTACCCTTTTTCCACTGTCCGTATTTTTTAAAATTTCATCCATGAAATATTTTATTACCGTGAATGCCTCCTTCTGTGTAACCCCTGCCTTTTTTGATACATTCTTGCTTATCTGCGTTATTCCCACCATAAAACATCACATGATTTTAATCTTAATATAACTATTTAAATTTTTCTTGAAATTCCACTACATGTCTTCCTCCGCCAGCTACTCCTCGTTAAAGCTTCGGAGCCTGTTGCTGGCCTCCTGCCCACCCGTAAGTGGATGTTCATCGAACCGCAACGATTGGCTGGCTGACAACAGCCTGAAGTACTCAGATTT
>JAGDXR010000052.1 GCA_023261745.1 Thermoplasmata archaeon
GGAAGCTACGCAGATAGTTCTGGACTACGGTTTTGAGAATAAGACGTTCAATAAAAACCGAATCAATAAAGGGACATACAGAAAGGCGAGGGAAAGTATACCCACACTACCATCTGCACCTGTTCAGGTAAAGATGCCTGATAAGGAAGTGATGAAGAAAGAGGATGTGAAAGTATTGGGGATAGACAGAGCATAAAGAACATAGCAGTATGATTTTCATGAAAGAAATTTTATATATCCTTATAATATTAAAAAACATGGACATAAAATATGGATATATGGGAATAGGATATCATTTGATTTTAATTAATTTACCATTAGCATTTATTTTTATAATAATAAATTTCATATTTTTCCCATCTCTAATTTTTAGAGGATTCATTTTCATGACGGCTGGACTTATTTTAATAATTGCAGGATTTTTCATTGTAATTTTTTCTCTCAAATCTCTTTTAAATGGAATAAAAAACAATAAGTTGGTCAGGGATGGAGTATATAAATATGTAAGGCATCCGCTCTATGTAGGATGGATATTTTTCATAATTCCAGGAATAATTTTATTGCTGGGGTTGGATCTGTTTTCAATGATATTCTTTACAAGCATTATCTCGCTTAAATTTCTGATAAAAAGGGAAGAAAAATCTCTTGAACAGCAGTTTGGCAGTGAATATGCAAAATATAAAAAGGAGGTAAATGCATTCATTCCCAAAATAAAATTTGAAAGAAAAAAATGAATTTTTACAGAAAAAATAATGAAATTATGAATCGGACATGGTTAATTCATTTTCCTCCTTTACCTTTTTCAATATTCTCTCAATGATTTTTTTGTACGAACCAAGATAGCTGTATGGATCAACAATACCCTCAAGTTCCTCCTCGGTCATTATATTTTTAATCTCATCATCCTTTAAAAATAGCGTATTGAATGGCACGTTTTCCTTCATCGATCTCATTGCATTTCTCCTCACAATTTCATGTGCGTCCTGCCTGCCTATTCCCTTTGAAACAAGGTAAAGTATTATTTTTTCATCCATAATGTAATACTTAGAACTCTCAAGATTCTGTCTCATTTTTTCCTCATTTACAACAAGTGTATTAATAAGCCATGTCATTTTATTTGTTATATCATCTATCAAAACTGCTGCATGTGGAATGGTGAATCTTTCAGATGCACTGTTTGTCAGGTCCCTTTCATGCCACAGTATGTTGTTTTCAAATGATGGT
This sequence comes from Thermoplasmata archaeon, assembly GCA_023261745.1. Taxonomy (GTDB): domain Archaea; phylum Thermoplasmatota; class Thermoplasmata; order Thermoplasmatales; family ARK-15; genus JAGDXR01. The sequence continues at coordinate 1,225 of JAGDXR010000052.1, forward strand.
ATTATCATTGATCTTATTACCCTTGCAAGACTGCATATATTTTCCGATGTGATTGGATTAATCTTATGTGCCATGGTACTGGACCCCACCTGTTTCTCAATGTCAAAATATTCCTGAACTTCTCCAATCTCAGGTCTCTGGAGGTTCCTTATTTCGGTTGCTATTTTTTCCAGTGTTGTTGATAAATTGGATATAACAGAAATGAATTCGATATACCTGTCCCTGCCGACGATCTGTGTGGGACCCTCCTCATAATTCAACCCAAGATATTTCATAACGTTTTCTTCAATTTCAAGTGCATTTTCACCAAAGCCTGCACCTGTTCCTACGGCACCCATCATTTTTCCCACCAGGACCCTTCGTGAAGATTCCCTCATTCTCATATGTTGTCTGTGGATTTCGGCAAGGTAAACAGAAAGTTTCAATCCGAATGTTATTGGCAAAGCATGTTGTCCATGTGTTCTTCCAAGCATTATGGAATCCCTGTATCTCTCAATCTTTTCAATAAATACATTTTCAAGTTCAAGAAAAATTATTTTCCATTATTTCATAAAACTGTTTGATCTGCAGGGCATTTGCAGTATCAATTATATCATTTGATGTTGCACCAAGGTGAACGTACTTCCCGCTTTCACCTGCATTTTCTGATATGGCCCTGACAAGGGCCATCACATCGTGTTTTATTTCTCCCTCAATCTCCTTTACCCTGATAGGATTTATTCTTTGGCATGCCATTTTAATGTTTTCATAATCTTCCATTTTAATTCTGTTAGCCTTAAAATTTGCATATGCCAGTGCCTCCTCAACCATTGCCATTGTCCTTATTTTATTTTCCTCTGAAAATATGTCTTTTACGATCTTTCTCCCATACCTGTAATCCAGCGGACAGATCATGATTGAGTAAATGAAAATGTATTAAAATGTTTATCCAAATTTATTTTTTGGATGGAAATGATTTATTAACAAGTAAATAATATAATATGCAATGACAGATATATTCGATTATGATAGTCTCCTGAAAAGGGCCATGGCACTTAAGCCGAAGGAAGTTGATAGTGGTGAAAGGTTTCAGATTCCCGATGCGGAGATAATAATAGAGGGTAAAAACACAATATTAAAGAATTTCAAGGAATTCTGTGACAGGCTGGACAGGCCTCCAGAACATTTCTCGAAATTCCTGTTCAGGGAGCTTGGTACGGCAGGTCAGCTGCAGGGTGAAAGGCTGATATTCAAGGGAAAGGTTTCTTCTCTTGATATAAAAAACAGGATAAACGATTATATCAAGACGTACGTACTATGTTATGAATGTGGAAGCCCGGATACCATACTCAAGAAAGAGGGGAGGGTTGAGATACTTGTATGCAAGGCATGCGGTGCAATCAGGCCTGTAAATGCAAAGATAGAAATAAGAACACCCGAGGAAAAGATTGAGGAAAACAGGGTATATGAACTTGAAATCATAGATATAAACAAGGATGGGGATGGGATTGCAAAGAAAGGTGGATACACAGTATATGTAAAGAATGCCAAAAAAGGTCAGAAGGTCAAGGTAAAGATTGAAAAAATAAAGAAAAATATCGCTTTTGGAATTATAGTTCAGTGAGGTGTAATCATGAAAGGTTTTTCAGACATAATATTGAGGGAGATGAACAACCCATCACCAATCAGGGAAATAATGAAGATGGCGGAACCCAAAAATATAATAAGCATGGGATTGAATCCCTCCGATGTTATAAGTTTTGGTGGTGGATGGGTAGATCACATAGCACCTGAGGAGCTGATGGAATCATACAGGGAGATAGTCTCATCGGGTGAAAGTTTTCACTTCAGCGGTGGGTATTCACCCACTTCAGGGTTTGAGGAAACAAGGGAATCGATCAAAAAATTTGAAAATATTCTGTTCAACCAGAATCTGAATTCTGAAAATATAATAATAGGTGGAAGCAGTTCACAGTTAACCATTGATCTTTTCAGGATTCTGCTCAATGATGGGGACAGGATAATACTTCCTGATCCCACATATGCAAATTACACAGGCCAGTTAGCATTCGTATCCCGCAATATAAAAATAGAAAGGATAAAATTTCTTGATGAAAATTCATGGAAATATCTTGAAAACAAAAATGAAATAATTGAAAAAATTTCGGAGGAATTCAAGGACAAGAAAGTAAAGGCAATGCTTCTGGTATCTCCGGACAACCCTACGTCTCAGATTTTACCCGAAGATTTTGTTGATGAATTACTGAAAATTGCCGATGATACGGGAACATACATAATTTTTGATTTTGCATATAAAACCCAGTATTTTTCTGAAACATTTCCAAAATATTTTTCATACAGTCCTGAAAAACATCCATCCATGATAACGGTAAATTCAAACAGCAAATGGGGAAGGGGTCTTGGAAGGAGGATGGGATGGATAGAGGCAAATGCTGATGTGGTCAATGCAATGGAAAGAATGCAGCAGGCATCCATTCTGTGTCCAGATACCCTGCATCAGATGGCATTTACAAAATTTGTTGAAAAGATGGGTAACAGACTGAGGGATTATATTGACAGGGTCAGAATGGAATACAGGAAATCATCCGAGATAACATCAAAGGCAATAGAGGAAAATCTGGGGTTCAGATATCTGAAATCAATGGGTGGACTGTATATCGTTGCAGATGCAGGCATGGATTCCGATGAATTTGTTATTGATGTCCTGAAACATACAGGAGTAATATTTGTACCGGGAAAAGGATTTGGGCCGTCACTTAAAAATGGTATAAGGATATCCTATGGACCCCTTGTAAGGAAGAATCAGAAAATCATTGAAGGTATGGAAAGGGTTGGTAAATATATCAGGTCACGCAAAGGTAGTTATTGATACCAACATCTTTTTATATATTTTTAAAAAAAGGATGAACATAGAAAAGTGGCTCTACGACCTTCTTGGAAATTTTAGACTCTATACCACCGACGGTGTAATTGAGGAATTATACAAGATGTCAGAAACAAGATGGGAGGCAAAGGCTTCACTTCAGCTGATTGATAAAAAGAAAATAGATATAATAAAGACAGGGAAGAAGGGGGATGAATCGTTATTCTATGCATCTATGAATGAAAACTGCTACATTTTAACAAATGATCTGAATCTTGTCAGAAGGATAAAGGAAACTGGAAAAAATGTAATTATAGTCAGGGGTTTTGGCAGGCTTGATTTCTACTGATTTGGAAATTTTTTAAAATTTTTATCACAATTATAAGAAAATTTTAAATATTCTCATAAATTATGGGAATCAGGTGAAATGAT
>JAGDXR010000009.1 GCA_023261745.1 Thermoplasmata archaeon
CTCCCTGAAGGTCGGAGTTTTACTGCTTCCCCCAAACCCCTAACTTTTCTATAAATCTTTCTTTTGGGGTAAGTCAGGTATATCATTGCTGAAGCGTTGAGATTTAAAGATTCCCCAGATCCCTTACTTATCTTTAATTTTTTGAAATTCTTCCTTTATTTTTTTTATTGCATTGTCCCTGAATATATTCAGTATTGCATTATATGATGAATAAATCCCGATCATCAGACTTTTATATGCTTTATCAGGGCTTGAAGCCTCCCTGAAATCGTCACTATGACCAGGAATTCCGGGATAACCTATCTTGATATCAATATGTCCTGTTGGTACAACCCTGCTAACATTTGCTTCATCCGTTGAACCTGAGGGAATGATGTTTTCCAGATCGATTCGTCTCGGGGTTATATTCAATTTTTTAAGTTCATTCTCTAGATAATCATTGATTGTTGTGCTGTTAACATAATTATCATAAAATGGCGTTATTCTTTCATAAACAGCCCTTGTAAGGAATCCTTTGGAAATACTGACTACCAAATTTTCAACTTTTTTTTCAAAATCTTTCAGAAATTCACCCGATGTTGAACGCATATCTATTTCCATTACTGCCTTTTCCGGTACAATGTTTGTTGCAACACCACATTCCCTGAATATCATACCAATGACAAGATGATTTTTTATATTAACACTGTCACGAAACATATTTATGTTTATATAGGATGAAACCGCAGCATCAAGTGCATTTATTCCTTTTTCGGGAGAATCTGCCATATGTGATGATTTTCCATAGAATGTGACCTTTGATGTTACATCAGCCAGGGTAACTGCACCTAAATTCCACGAATCGTCAGGATGCATGCCTATGACAAAATCAATATCATTGAATGCTCCTTTTTCAACCATTATCACCTTGCTTCCAGCATATTCACCTATACCCTCCTCTGAAGGTGTGCCAAAAACCACAATTTTTGCATCCTTCAATTTCTTTGAGAGATTTATTGCTACACCAAATGCCCATGCACCTATGAGATTGTGGCCACATGAATGCCCGTTTGGAAGGGCATCGTACTCAGCCAGTATTCCAACAGAATACTGCCCATTCCCATACTCTGCCCTGAATGCCGTTTCCATGTTCATGTATGGCTTAATAACGGAGAATCCATAATTCTTCAATTTTTGTACCAGTAAATTTGATGATTTATATTCCCTTGAACCTATTTCAGAAAATTCATAAATAGATTTTGAAACTTCAAGAATTTCTTCCCAGCAACATACTTCTTTTTCAATATCCATAATATATGAAAAAATATTTTCTATAATACCTTTTTCAATCAGATAAGTCTTATTTCATCGTATGCCGCCCGTAAAATTTTGAGATAGTATGAAATTGAATAATCTACATCTGAACCCTCGGATGCTGCCTTTAGAGGCTTTTCAGAATATATTATGTATCTGATCTTTTCTGATGGCCTGTAGATGACATTTTTTCCATAAAATTCTTCCAGTACCTGTTTGGAAGGGTTTGTTGATGTATATTCCCATGGATATCTATTGACACGCTTTTCAATTAACAGTTTTTTTATTTCAACATCCCTTGTCTCAATCTTTTCCTTGTATTCAATGAAAATTTTTTTAATGTCATATTTCTCTGTATCTGCAGGGACCTTAACATTTTTCAATATCTCAAGTGCTTCATTCTGAAATTCCTTTACAATTTCCGGAGTATCATGCCTTCTGAGCATTATACCCCTTATCTTGTAATTTCCATCCATACCCCTGGCTACATATCGCCCCGGGATTCCTAAGGAAATGTCCCCCTTCATAGGCAGAATTTTTATCCAGTAATATTTGTCGGATAATTCTATCGGCAGGTCGGTCACCCTCTCTATTTCCTCTATAATGCTGGAATCAACAAGTCCAGAAACCCAGAGGGAATCCACTATCATTGAAATTACATTGAAACCATATTTTTCCACTATCTCTTTGGCCCTTAATAAAAATTCTCGTGCATATGCATTGATACTTTCATGAACCTCTATGCTACCGAATTTAGCATTTCTGTATCCCGTATATCCAAAAGATGTTACAAGCATCCATTTAAATGCTTTATCCACGCCTTCCATGCTTTTCATGTTCTTTTTCAGTCTTTTGATACCTATTCTCAGATTCAGAAAATCTTCAAGGGCATACGAAAGAAAACCTTTTTTATCAATACATACATTATATCCAAGTTCGGGGACGGTTTCATAACTTTTGCATTTTCCATTCACCGTTTCAAGAGATAAATTCTTTTTCACTATTATTGATGGATACATCGATGTAAAATCCAGTTCAGAAACATTCCAGTATAACCCTGGCCTGACCTGGTAGACCAGGCCACCCCTGTCTGCCTTTATTAAAGTTTCGATATTCTTTTCCCTCTCAGGATGCGATTTATGATATGGTACAGATAATCCATTTCTCAGTGCTTTTGATACTTCCAGGCTTGATATCAGTGTTCCAGGCGTAGATCTAGAAGCATATGAAGGATCGAGGGAGGATATTGCAGATGAGGCCAGAACACCGAATAAACCTCCTTCAGAATAAATGAAACTTGTCTGAGGATCTATCAATGATCTTCCCCTGGGTATATATGTCATTTCCTTATGGTAGGTATAGCCATAGGAAAAATATTCCTTTTCCCTTATCACATTCCATCCTGGCATTCTTCCCAGATAGAAATCATAACCTTTTTTATTGGATTCATATATCCAGTCCGGGATGATGGAATCCGCTCCTTCCATTATTATTATGTCGGGATCTTCATCTATAACCGTATCCATTAACTTCAAATAATCATTAAAATAATATTCCCTGCCACTGTATTCATAATAATTGGTATGTCTTTTGAAATTCATTATTTCAATTCCACTGAAATCCGGTATCCCATTTTTGTAATCATAATAGTTAAAATTCTTTTCAGAGATATATCTAAGCGGTAACCTTATATCAACATTGTAAAAATCCACAAGATAATAATTGAAATATCTTTCCACCATGCTTGATAATTTGAAAAATGATTGTGAATACGTTTTAATGTAATATCCATCATATTCACCAAAAATTGTCCTGAATTTTTTTCTCCCCTTTTCCAGTATACCAGGATAATCGAATTCCAGAACCTTTTCAGAAATACCCTTTTCATCATACAACAATATTTCAGGGAAGTATTCTTCGGAAATGCTCCTTACCCTCCCGTTTTCCCTTAAAAAAAGATGAGCTTTTTTCTGAACTTCTACTGAGACGAGCATTTCTTTTCAAGTTCCATTAATTCTCTTTCCATTTCAATAAGCACAGATAATATTACAGCTTCAAGTGGATCTTCGAGGGAATATGAGGATTCCGCAGTATGCCTCTTTGCCTTCTCGATTATCTTTTCCATATACTGTTTGTCTTCCGCATGCATGGCCTTCATGAAAGATTGCCATCTCTCTATGATGGCATTTATTTCCTGTCTCATTGTTGAAATGTTCCTTCCCATGATATCACCACCTCATTCACCATCAAAATCAAAAATGGATAGCTGCCCAGGTATATAATAGAAGTGATATATTCTGTCACCATATTTTATTGTATACCCATTCTGGTGCTTTTCAGTCAGTATATAAGGAAACCTTGCCAAAAAAGGAAATGAATAAGAGGAAAAGAATAACGTTATTGAATTGTTTTCGCTTGTATATTCCAGCATTCCATTCACAATTCCGGAAATGAGGGAAAACTTTTCATCATTTCTCAAATCTGAATATGAAATGGGATCAAAATAATAGATCAATAAGTCATACTTATTTTTCAATTCCTTTAAAATTTCGATTATCTGGTAAAATGTGAACCCCCTTCTCACCGTGATTTTTATATTATTTTTGAATTTTTTGATCATATTGTAAGATGATCTAAGATCTGTGGGTGTATAATTCCCCATTATTAAATAATCGTTCATTCCTGCGAGCTGTGATTCAACCAGTAACCTCTCGGATGGAAATGCGTCAGGGTTTTTTATTATATACATTTTCCCATAATCAAAAATATCGTAAAGACGAATTAACATTTTGTGAATATGATCAAAAAATTAATTTAAAATATTTTTGATTCACGATAGCATTAAATCCATCTGGGCAAATGCTACCTGTTGCAATTCAGAGACGTTTTCAAAATAATATGTCCCTGTAATATTTATGAAATAATTGTAATAGTAAATGAATATTATTGCTTCATGAAAATGAGGTAAATTTGCCTCCCTGTACTGGAATACCTTATAATTCCCGTACGTTGAATTGGGTAAAATTGTGTGTATGAAAGGGAAATATGCCTGTGAAGGAGAATCCATTTCCTGATAATATACTTCTAAGAAAGATTTGTATGGATAGAAATATGTCTGCTCAAAATACATCTTAAGATAATTGGATGTTGAAACATTGTATACTTTATAAGTCCCATTCTTAATATCATAATTATTGTATATTTTCTCGACAGTCGAAAGATTGACTATTGAATTATTAATCGGAACATACGGCTGCTGTGGCGAATTCCCCCAATACTTTGTATTCTGAAAATTATAAAACATAACCTCATACATTGCAAATGCGAGGACAAAAATTACAACTACAATAATTATGATGAGTTTTTTCAATGAAATCATGATAATATTAAATCTTTAGAAATTAATAAATTTTTTTTACGATTTCACAAATATTTATGAACCCTTCTGGAATTAAGATTATCAATGTCAGATGATCCTTTAGATGTTGATATTCTGCATGAAAAGGGGTTTGTTAAGAAAAAATGCGTAAAATGTGGATCGGTGTTCTGGACTGCTGATCCCAAAAGAGAAACATGCGGAGAATTTCCCTGTGATCCTTACATATTTCTTGATGAGAAACTGATGAATGTAGAATTGGATTTTTATGAGATGAAGAAAAGATTTGTGGATTTTTTCAAGGAAAGAAATCATGGAGAAGTTGAAAGATATCCGGTAGTTGCAAAGTGGAGAAAAGATGTATTTCTGGTCAATGCTTCAATATATGATTTTCAGCCGCATGTTACATCGGGGGAAGTCCCACCTCCATCAAATCCCCTGGTAGTGGCCCAGCCATGCATCAGGCTTGTGGATATAGATGATGTGGGCAGGACCGGTAGACATCTAACAAGTTTCATAATGATGGCACATCACGCCTTCAATTATCCTGATAAATATGTATACTGGAAAAATGAAACTGTTAATTATGCAATAACATTTCTTGAGAGTCTCGGGATTGAAAGAAAATATATAACGCTTAAAGAAAACCCTTGGACAGGGGGAGGAAATGGAGGGTATGCATTCGAGGTCATCGTAGGAGGAATTGAGCTTGCAACTCTTGTTTTCATGGAATTCATTGAAGATCCTGATGGAAACATTGTTCTGAATGGCATAAGATTTAGAAGGATGGATATCAAAGTTGTTGACACGGGATATGGTCTGGAAAGGTTTGTCTGGGTATCTAAGGGTTCACCGTCAATATTTGATGCAGTCTATGGTGATTTTATTAAAAGGATCATGAGATTTTCAAACATGAATTTTCCTGAAAAATATGAGGATTTCATGAAAAGGTTTGTTTCAATAGAAAACAAAAGTGAAAATTTTTTGATTGAAAAAGCCAATAAAATCATAAATGATTTGAATTTGGATTCATCATACATCGAATTTCTTAATTATATAAGAAAAATTGACATGATTGTGGATCATGTGAGGACAGCTATTTTCATGCTTAATGATGGAGCGGTTCCTTCAAACGTGAAATCCGGATACCTTGCAAGACTTATTTTGAGAAGACTCTTCAGGGTTCTGGAAGAGACAGGTCTGAGTAAAAATATGAAGAATATTTTTGAAATGGAAATGGAATTTTTCAGGCCAATGCTCGATGAAGAAATGTTTCCGGTCATAATGGATATGGTAAATGTTGAATATGAGAGATACAGAGAAAATATTCAGAAATCCATGAATATTATAGAAAAATATATTCAGAAAAAAAATATAGATCTGAACACGCTTATTTATCTTTATGATTCATATGGAATTCTGCCTGAATTTGTGGCAGAAAGGGCGAAAGAGAAAGGCATAACTGTAAATGTTCCGGAAAATTTTAGGTCAATTGTTGCATCTAGGCATGAAAAGGCTCTTGAAAAAGAAAAGGAAGAGCAAATCAAGGTTGATTTACCCCCCACAAGACCCCTTTATTATGAAGATCAAGACATGAACGAATTTGATGCAGAAATAATATATGTTGGGGAAGATTTTGTAATTCTTGACAGAACTGCATTCTATCCTGAAGGAGGAGGACAGCCCGCAGATCATGGATATATCATTCAGAATGGAAAAGAATACTATGTAAAGGATGTTCAGAAGGTAAAAAATGTTATATACCATTATGTGGAAGGGAAACCAGAAACTGGCAAAGTACATGGAATAATTGACTGGGATAGAAGGTCCAGGTTGATGAGAAATCATACTGCCACACACATTTTATTGCACAGCTGCAGAAAGGTTCTAGGCAAACATGTATGGCAGGCCGGTGCACAGAAGGATGTACTTTATTCTAGGCTTGACATAACCCATTATAAAAAAATAACAGATGAAGAACTGAAAAATATAGAAAAAGAAGCATTGAAAATAATTACTGATTGTGTTCCTGTAAAAGCTGAATGGCTTGATAGAAACGAGGCTGAAAAGCTCTACGGTTTCAGACTTTATGAAGGGGGTATTCCTCCAGGAGAAAAGATAAGGGTTGTTAAGGTAGGTGATTATGATGCTGAGGGGTGTGGTGGCACTCATGTTAAAAATACGGGAGAAATCGGATTTCTGAAGATAATAAAAGAAGAAAAGATACAGGATGGAGTTTCAAGAATCATATTCACATCATGGATGGGTGGACTTGAAGAAATACACAGAATGGAAAATATTTTGAGGGAATCATCAGCCATATTAAAAGTTGAGAATGAAAAATTGCCAAAGACCATACAGAGGTTCTTTGAAGAATGGAAGGAGCTTAATAAATATAAGGAAAGAATGCAGGAAAAACTTTCAAGATTATTGGTAGAGGAAATTAAAAATAAAAAGATGGATATTAAGAATGGAAAAATATCTTATGGAGAAGTTGAAAAGGATATGCTTTTCATCATAGCAAAATACCTGAAGGAAATGAATGTTGATGCTTTACTGAAATCCGATAATATAATAGGAATAGTGGATTCCGGCAAAATAAGGATTCCGGAGGATGTAAAATATAAGGATGCAGGTGTTATCAAGATAATTGAAAATATGGATATTAAGGATCTTTTATCCAGACTGGAGGTCAAAGAATGATTGATATCCATGAAATTGATCTCATCGTTAGAAAATATTTTTCTGTTTATGAGGCAAGGCTTACCCCGGAATTTATGGAATATAAAATTGTTCCATATTCATCAGATAGTGAAAATTTGGATAGTTTCAGAAAACTGTGGCAGGAACTAAAGAGGATTGGATATCTTCCCACAATGATGGAAGAAAAAAATGAATATGTTTTGAGAATTATTCCATTTCCCCGACAGAAAACCATGCCCATTTATGTTAATGTTATTTTATTGATAATTACTCTGATCTCCACTATCATGGCAGGGGCAATGAACTATGCAGGATACTTCAATGAACCATGGTTGAGCATTGAATCTATTTTAGGTGGTGCCCTGTTTTTTGCATTGCCGTTGATGGCAATTCTTGGATTACATGAACTGGGCCATTACTTCGCGGCCAGAAAAAATGGGGTAAGGGCATCCCTTCCTTTTTTCCTTCCAGCGCCTTCAATAATAGGCACCCTGGGGGCATTCATATCTCTGAGAGAACCAATTCCCGATAGAAAAGCACTTCTTGAAATAGGTGCATCCGGACCAATAGTGGGTTTTTTGGTTGCCATACCAATCGCAATATTTGGAAATTACCTTGGAACAATTATGCATCCAACAATAACAGATTCTCTAATAAGAACGCAGATCTATCCTCCTCTGATATATAATATAATAAATTTATTTGTGCCCACAACATCATACATGTTTCCCATGGCATTTGCGGCATGGGTAGGTTTCGTCGTCACTGCAATAAATTTATTACCTGTGGGTCAACTCGATGGAGGACATATTGCCAGGGCCCTGTTGGGAAATAGATCGAAATATTTGAGCTATGCATTCTTTATATTTCTTCTGATTGTAGGTTTCTTCTACCTTGGATGGTTGATATTTGCACTTTTCATCTTGATTCTTGGACTGAACCATCCACCTTCACTGAATGATATTTCGAGGATAGGAAAGGGGAGTTATGTAATTGGAATAATTGCCATACTTTTGATAGGCGTAACATTTGTTCCTATCCCCATATCTGAAATTCAATTGAACGAAAATATTCTCATAACAACCCCATTAATGCATGTTCCACTAGTAAATAATTGTCTGGAAAATTATTCGGGTAAAATTAACATAGTAAACACGGGGGATAAAATGGAAAATATTACTGTAAAAGCATTGTCACCTCTGAATGTGGAATATGATAAATTCATAGGTAATCTGAGCGTCAATTCGCATAAGGCTGTATTTTATAAGATATGGATTGACAACCAGACCAGACCTGGCAATTATACTGTATCATTTATATTTACAACCGTTCTTGAAGGCATTAAGGGTTATTACAATCTATCAGTGAATGTATTCAATCAAACAGATAATATTGTGTGGAATAATCCTCAATACTATGTAAACCAGTCAATTATAAATGAATCATTTACTTACACAGGCAATTCATCTGTTATTATGAAAATATGGCCAATGGAAAATGCATCAATAATAATAAACAGAATTGTGATGAACAATACTGCAGAAATAATGGTAAATCCAAATGATACTGTAAATATAACAGTTGAAATGAAAAACCAGGGGATATACTATATGATAATATATTACAATGATTATGCAGGCTGCCTGATGATCCATTATGTCTGAAATATTTAAAATAGATGCAACATCGGGGAAGGCCAGAAGAGGATTTCTGTACACACCACATGGATCTGTGAACACGCCTGTATTTATGCCTGTGGCAACAAAGGGAACGATTAAAACTATTCCTTCTTGGGATTTTAAAAAACTCAGGATAGAGATGATAATATCAAATGCATTTCATATTTATGTAAGGCCAGGAATAGATGTAATAAAAAAATTTGGTGGTATACATGAATTCATAAAGTTTTATGGATCGATTTTCACCGACAGTGGTGGTTTCCAGATGTCAAACGAAGATTTTTATGCTGGTATAAGGGAAAACGGCATAATTTTCAGAGAACCCGTATCCGGAAATAAGTTATTATATACACCGGAACTGTCGGCCGAAATACAGAATTCAATCGGTTCGGATATAGCCATGTCCCTTGATTATGTTCTGCCTTATGGAAAGAGCAAAAGAAGGATGTATGAGGCGGTTAAGCTGACAACAAGATGGTCAAAGATATTCAGGGAAAAAAGAAGTGGTATAGCGTTCGGGATTGTTCAGGGAGGAACTTTCAGGGATTTAAGAGAGATAAGCGCTTCTGAAATAACGGATATTGATTTTGAAGGTTTTGCTGTTGGTGGTTTATCGATGGGTGAACCAAAAGATGTTATGATGGATATTCTAGGATACACGCTTGATCTCATGCCCGAGAAAAAACCAAGATATTTTATGGGCTTGGGTTCACCTCTTGATATAATTGAAGGTGTTTTGATGGGGATAGACATTTTTGATTCCGTTTTCCCGACAAGAAATGCAAGGCATGGACTTGCCCTAACATGGAAAGGTCCCATAAATCTGAGAAAAAATGTTTTAAAGGAAAATTTTGGGAAGCTTGATGATGAATGTTCATGCATGACATGCAATAATTATAATATTTCATACATACACCATCTCTTCAAAGAAAATGAAATTTTAGGGTTATATCTCCTTACTTTACATAACATTTATTTCATGATGGATCTAATGGAAAAAATAAGGGAAAGTATAGAAAAAAATACGCTGAATTCTTTACATGAAAAATTGAAGGAGGTGTACGGTAAAAATGGGAATAAACAATAAAATCATTGAAAACATGGAAAATTTGATTGAAATTTTATCTAATATTCCGGATAAAAGTGTAATTGCAATATCAGGATTCAACAACTCCGTAACGCCTTTGTACATAATGTATTCACTGATAGAATCTTACAGGAAATACAAAAAACCAAAAAACATATTTCTTGAGGCTGATTCATTTCCCGGTGTTCCTGGATCTGGTCTGGACATAATTATGAAAGAAGTTTATGAAAATAACTGGACTGACTTCATCTCAGGCATGCTTATTCCATACCTTTATAGATCGGAATATCTTCAGAAACTCGCAATCAATAATACAATGGAAATATATAGCTTCAGCATTGGTATCACAACATCCCTTTTCAGGGAATTGGGAGCGGGCAGGCCTGGTGTTATTACAAAGGTAGGTCTTGGGACATTTCATGATCCAAGATATGATAATTCTGCAGTTAATGAAAAGGCAATGAACATTAAGAGATGCAGGGCTGATCTTATAAGAATTGATGGTGAAGAATTCCTTCTTTACAGAGCTCCAAAGCCAGAATTTTCATTTGTCAGGGCAACATCATCCGATCTGGATGGAAATCTATCAATGGAAGAGGAGGGGATTTTCGGAGCAACCCTTCCAGTAATATTTGCAACCAAATCCAATCCTCCGGGGAAGGTATTTGCTCAGGTCAAATATCTGGTTTCAACAAGAAGCAGATCTCCAAAAGATATTCACGTTCCTGGCCCACTTGTTGATTATGTTATTCCAGCCCCAAGGGAATATTCACCTCAGGGATCAACAATATATTATGATCCTATGATTTCAGGACAGAGCATACCGAATGAAATTAAAATTAAAATGCAAAACAGAGAAATGGATGAAAGATTTGTAATAAAAAGGAGGGTTGCTTACGAAATAGCAAAATTAATTGGCAGAGAGAAGAGGGACATAGTTGTAAATTTTGGAACTGGTTTACCTACTGAAATATCGGCTGTTCTTGCCGAGGAAGGGATTTCAGGATGCATCCACACGACTGTAGAATCTGGGCCATGGGGCGGTGTAGCACTTAGTGGAAATGATTTTGGATTATCTTATGGACCGTATTCTATAATCCAGCAGGCGGACCAATTCATAGTCTATGAAGGCGGGATTGCTGATCTGACATCACTTGGATTCCTAGAAGTAGATAAAAATGGAAATGTGAACCCGTCATATACCGGTAATAGGATACCGGGTCCGGGAGGGTTTCCGGATATTTCAAGCGGTATAAAGAGGATTTATTTTGCAGGGGGTTTTACAGGGGGCATCAGGGACATAGGTGTTCATGATAACAGGCTCATAATAAAAAAGGATGGAAACATAATAAAATTTGTAAATTCAGTTAAAAAAATATTCTTTTCTGGTGAATATGCAGTGAAGAACAACAGAGAAGTTTTATACATAACTGAAAGGGCGGTATTCATTCTAACAGAAAAAGGGCTAAAAATACTGGAAATTGCACCTGGAATAGATATAGACATGGATATAATTGAAAAGATGGAATTCAAACCGATAATAGATGAATATGTTACAATGCCTCATGTGATATTTTCAAATAAAAAGATGAACCTGAAAGAAATATCGAATTGTTTAATATAAAGTTCGTATTAAAAATACAGGGTGAATCAGTTGTATTCCATAAGTGAAATATTGTCCGATTACAAAATAATTGAAGCTCTGAACCATGGTAAGAGACTGATGTTATGGGACATGGAAACCATAATGCCCATGGCCGGAATCGAAGAAAGATCAGAGGTTCTTTCAAACCTTGAAACTTACCAGAAAAAATTGTATATGAATTTAAATGAAAAACTGGACAGGCTTCATGATGAAAATATTGATAATGATTTTTCAAAGGCTGTTGTGAGGATATTGAAAAAACAGATTCATTATTATTCATCAATACCTGATGAAATTCACAGGGAATTTATAAAGGTAACCACAATTTCTGAGGATATCTGGAAGATCGCCAGAAAAAGAAACAATTTTAAGATGTTTGAACCTTACCTTGAAAAGATTGTTGATCTTGAAAGGAAAATTGCAGACTATTTGGGCTATGAAAAACATCCATACGACGCCCTTATAGATATTTTTGAGGAAGGATTTACCGTAGATGATGGTGACAAGATTTTCAATTACATAAAAATGGAATCAAAAGGACTTGTTGAAAGGGCGATTGAAAGGGGATATGGAAAAAATTCAGGATTAAATTATGAAAGATACAGGAAAGAATGGCTGATAAATATATTTAGGGAATTGCAGAATAAATTTGATATATCTGATAAAAGGTTCAGGATAGACGAATCCGTTCATCCGTTCACGATAAACATATCCCCAGATGATGTCAGAATAACAACAAGGTTTGAAGGCATAGATTTTAAAAAGTCTCTTTTTGCTACAATACATGAAATGGGTCATGCGATATATTTACTGAACATAAACAGAGAATTTGGCTGTACACCATTATACTCATCCGCATCTTATGGATTTGATGAATCACAATCTAGGTTCTTTGAAAATTTTATTGGAAAGAGCAGGGAATTCACAGAGTTTATTTATCCTGTATTGAAAAAAAATATTCCATTAATGAAAAAATATGATTCAGATGATATTTATTATTATTTCAACAGCGTCGGAAGAACACCTGTAAGGATAGATGCTGATGAATTAACCTACAATATTCATATTGCAATCAGATATGAAATTGAAAAAAATCTTATGGAAAATAAATATGAGGTGAAAGAACTACCCGAAATATGGAACTCCATGATGGAAAATTATCTGGGAATAAAACCAAGGAATTTTAAAGAGGGTATATTGCAGGACATTCACTGGTCCCAGGGAAGTTTCGGGTATTTCCCCACATATACACTGGGTAACATTATCGCCGCAATAATAAAATATAAAATAGCGGAAATGGATAAACATATCAGAAATGGAAATTTCATCCCAATAATCAGATTTCTTAATGAAAAAATACACATTTATGGATCACTTTATGAACCCAAAGAATTGCTAAAAAAATCATTTAATGAATCATACAATCCGGAATATCTGATAAAATATTTTAATGAAAAATATATTTAAATATGAAAATAATCTATTAAAGTAAATCGATATCTTTTTTTAAAATAAAAATTTTATTATTTTTATTTTCAGTTTCAAATATAAATTTATTAAGTTTTCGTAAAATTTAAATACTATATAAGTATTTAATCTATATGATTGAACTTGCCAGCAAGATAGGCAAGGTCATTGCTATAAGAGGAAACATGTTGATAGCAAAATCCTTCAGAGTTCCGGAGATTGGAGAAGAAATTTACGATTCTAATGGAAACATAGTTGGGCGTGTGATTAACATTTTTGGACCTGTGAATTCACCGTATTTTAGAGTTAAATTGCTGAGAGGAAAGGATGTGAAAGGGTATCTCTTTACAAAAGGTGGTAAAAATGACGGAAGAGGAAAAGAAGGAAAAAAAGGACAAAAGGAACTGGATAGAAGAAATAGATAAATGTCCTAAATGTGGTTCAAAACATCTGGCTAGGGATTATGAGAGAGGAGAAATGACATGTTTGGACTGCGGATTCGTCATTGATGAAGGATACATAGATCAGGGACCAGACTGGAGAGCATTTGATGCTGAACAGAAAGAAGAGAGGGTAAGAACAGGGGCCCCCATGACATATACAATACATGATAAGGGATTATCAACTGAAATTTCGTGGAAGAACAAGGATTCATATGGAAAAAATATTCCAACAAGGAACAGGTCACAGCTTTACAGGCTCAGGAAATGGCAGAGAAGAATAAAAGTGTCCAATGCTGCCGAAAGAAATCTTTCCCAGGCATTGCAAGAACTTGAGAGAATGGCGAGTAATCTCAATCTTTCAAAAGAGGTAAGAGAGGCGGCGGCTGTGGTTTACAGGAAAGCTGTGAGGGAAAACATGATAAGGGGAAGAAGCATAGAAGGGGTTGTTGCTGCAAGTATATATGCTGCATGCAGACAGTTAAATATACCCAGGACACTTGAGGAAATTGCATCAATTACAAGGATAAAGAAAAAGGACATAGGAAGAATATTCAGGATCATGTCAAGAACACTGAAATTAAACCTGTTCCCATCCAAGCCTGAGGACTATGTTGACAGGTTCTGTGCAAAACTCAATCTGTCACCTAGCGTTAAAAACAGAACTATGGAAATAATAAAACTGGCTGAAGAAAGAGGTTTATCTTCAGGTAGAGGGCCCACGGGCCTTGTTGCCGCAGCCATATACATAGCATCGGTAATGGAGAATGAAAGGAGAACACAAAGGGAAATAGCGGAGGTTGCAGGCGTTACTGAAGTTACAATTAGAAACAGGTACAAGGAAATGGCTGAAAAACTAGGGATGAAAATAGATATTTAAAATTTTTTAAATTTATTTATATATCTTATTAGAAAGGTTTATATATTATTAGTTATTATATATTTAAGGTGAATTGGAATGGTGGAATTTGACGAAAAAGATGAAGAACTTGTAAAGGATCTTGTTTCTGCCGGTTTACAAAAGAATATTGCAAGGAGTTTAGTTTATTTAAAGAAGGTTGACGAAGCCACATCTGTTGAAATAGAGAGGTCAGCCAGGTTAAGGCAGCCCGAAGTTTCGATTGCGATGCAATGGCTCGAAAAAAAGGGATGGATTACAAAAAGGGATATAAAAAAGGAAGGCAAGGGAAGGCCCGTATACAAATACAAACTGGCAAAACCTTTCAAAGACATAGTTAATGAAATCGAAAATGATCTTAAGGCGAAGATTGATGAAATCCAGAAAGTTATTTCCGATATAAAATCTATTTCTTAAATTTTTTATTTCTATATATTTTATATATGATGTAAATTAAAATTAATATTGCTATTACAATTATTATAGGATCCATGGAGGATATTATATCAATCAGAATTGTCCATCTGCTGCCCAGAATATATGCAGAATATGCAAGGATCGCGCTCCAAATTATTGTTCCGGTGAATGTGTAAAATGAGAATCTGAGTACATTCATATTCCCTATCCCAGCAGGAAGTGAAATGAACCCCCTGATTACAGGAAAAAGCCTTGCTATGAAAACCGATTCCGGACCATATTTATTGAACCATTTTTCAGCCCTAATGAGATCCTCCTCATATATGAAAAAATATCTTCCATATTTTATTATCAATTCCCTTCCCCCAAAATAACCTATGTAATAAGCTATAAGAGAACCTGCAAGTCCTCCCAGAGAAGAAAAAAGTATAACAAGATATATGTTCAGATAATTCAGATATGCCAGGTAACCTGAAAAGGGAATTATGACCTCACTGGGAAGAGGAAGCATGGCCGATTCGAGTGTCATCAGAACAAAAATTCCCAGATATCCATGAACCCTCAGATAATCCATTATAAAATTTACAATAAAAGAAGAAAGAGACATTTTAATCATTTAAAAAATTTATCCTTCAAGAAATGCCCTGTATGCCTCGTATGCGCTGTAAAGATCAAATTTGCTGACTATTTCAAATGGGGAATGCATGCTCATCAATCCCGGGCCTATATCTATTACCTCCATTCCATACTTTGCAAAATACTTTGCAACAGTACCTCCACCGCCCTCATCTACCTTGCCCAAAAGTCCAAACTGATATTTTATGCTGTGTTTATCGAATACTGATATTATTTCTGCCACAAGTTCTGCCCTGGCTTCACTTGTTGAATATTTTCCTCCAGAACCAGTGTATTTTGTCACTATAACACCGTGTCCGGCCTTGGCAGCATTTAACATGTCATGAACGCCTTTAAAGAGAGGATTTACAACCGCATTTACATCTGCGCTTATTACTTTGCTTCTGTGAAGTATATCCAGATAAAGAGAATATGTATAATTTATGCCGGATGCATCAAGTGCTTTTGTCACTACATATTCGATGAAATTGCTCTGCGCTCCTGTATTTCCATCACTTCCAACCTCCTCCCTGTCGAGAAGTATCACTATCTCATTCGTCTTCTTATTTGAATCCATCATCCCGAAAAATGATGTGAATGCACATATTCTGTCATCCTGACCATATCCTCCAATCATCGATTTATCCATACCCACATCCTTTGCCTGTCCAGCTGGAACAACCTCTATGTCGGATGAATAAAGATCATTTTCATCAATGTTATACTTTTCCTTTAATAAATTTAAAATGAATGTCTTTAGGGGATTTTTCTCGTCATTTTTATCTGGCATATGGGAAATTATAATCTGCATATCTTCTCCTTCGAATCCTTCAAGCAATTTTTTTTCACCCTGAACCTTTCTTGCCAGGTGGGGTAAAAGATCAGGAATGGTGAATACGGGATCGTTTTCACTGTCACCTATGTTTATTTTTATAGCAGTACCATCCTTCTTTACAACAACACCCCTTAATGCCAGAGGTCTGCTCACCCACTGATATTTTTTTATGCCACCATAATAATGCGTTTTGAAAAGTATTGTCTCGGTATCCTTGTCCTCAACCAGCGGATAAGGCTTAAGATCCAGTCTGGGTGAATCTATATGCGCTGCAATGATCCTGAAACCTTCCTCTACTTTTCCTGATATGTTTACAAATGCAATAGCCTTATTGTTCTTCTTTATGTAAAACCTCTTTCCTTTATAACTTGGGACATATTCTTCAAAACCGTAGAACTTGGCATTGTTTTCAAAAAATTCCACAGCTTCCCTTTCCGTTTTAACTTCACTCAGAAATTTCCTGTATTTTTCAGCAAAATCTGAGATCGCTTTGATTTTGTTTTCATCCAATCCATACCAACCACTCTTGTTTTCCATAAAATCACCTCTCTATCACAATTGATGCATAACCAACAACTTCACTCATCTTGGCAATATCTCCACTTGTAGCATATTTGAGAAGTTTCGGTTTCCCGCCAGTTGCCATAACGACGGTTGCTATCGGTCCATAACCGCATGCCGTTACATCTCCATTCTCTATATATTCATAAAAACCTTTAATATCTCTATTCAGAAGTCTTTCTATTGCCATCAGGTCATTCCTGTATGCCATTGCCTTTGGAACATAATGTGAAAAATCAGATGATGCAATTACCACAGCATCATGATCCTTTATTGCATCCTTTATTATTCCTGCAAGTGCCTCAGCAAATTCATAATGCTGTGAGAGCATAATCAATGGTACAATCTTTATATCTTCCCTGAAATATTGTAGGAAAGGTAACTGAACTTCAATAGAATGCTCAAATGCATGAGCCTCCTTTGAAACATCCACGATATCCCTTATGATTTTTCTATTTATTTCCTCATCTATTCTTACCCTTCCAAAGGGAGTATAATAATCTTCCGTGGTTGCCGAGACAGCACTACCGACACCGGTATGGTTTGGTCCTATTATTATGAATGTTTCGGGATATCCATCTTCGGCAAGTGATGAATAGAAATGGGCTGCAACGGGACCAGAATAAAAATATCCGGCATGAGGTACAATACCGCCTATAACATTTCCTCTTCTCAAAGAATTTATGGCAGGAACCCTTCCAGGACCCAAGGGATGAAGAAAAGAGTCCTCTATCATCCTTCTGAGGTCATCTACCTTTGATGGATAGAATTGACCTGCCACGGCTGGCATCCTCATAGGGGTGCCTCAAAGTCTTCAGGCTTGTAATGGAAGTCTTCGTATGATTTTATCTTACCGTAATTGAGCATTGCTTCCCTTGCAAGCAGATAATATACTAGGGATAATGCTTTCCTGCCCTTGTTATTCGTTGGAATGACAAGGTCAACATAAGATATTCTATTGTTGACATCACATAATGCTATTATCGGAATTCCGATCTTTACGGCCTCTTTCATTGCCTGCTGATCTATTACAGGATCATTGATTATTATTAAATCGGCTTCAACATAATTTGGAAGCTGCGGATTCGTAAGTATTCCTGGAATAAATCTTCCCGCTATTGCCCTTGTGCCAACAATTTCAGAAAATTTCTTTATGGGTTGATGTGCATACTGTCTCTGTGCAACGAGCAAAACTTTAGATGGATCATATCTTGAAATGAACTTTCCTGCTGTTCTTATTCTCTGGTCAGTTTTGGATATGTCCAGTATATACAGCCCATCAGACCTTATTTTGAATATGAATGCATTCATCTGCTTTGTCTTAACCTGCGTACCTATCTGCACACCTGCTTTTAAATATTCATCTTCTGATACCAACAAATCAGCCATGCCTAATCCTCCATATATTCTTCAATTCTTATCAGTTGATTCAGTTTTGATGTTCTTTCCCCTCCAATAGCACCGGTCTTTATATATTCTCCGCCTACACCAACTGCAATTTCAGCCAGTGCATTGTCCTCAGATTCCCCGCTTCTGTGCGAAACTACTGTAGTATATGCCGCCTCCTTTGCCAGCTTTGTTGTCTTTATAAAATCTGTCAGTGTCCCTATCTGGTTTGGTTTTAATAGGATTGCATTAGCAGCATCGGATTCTATGCCCTTCATCAGCCTCTCGGGATTTGTAACAAAAAGATCATCACCTACAACCAGAGTCTTTGAACCCACAAGTCTTGTAAGTTTTGAAAATCCTTCAAAATCGTTTTCTTCCAGGGGATCCTCAAGATATTTTATTTCATATTCATCAACAAGATTTACAAGAAACTCTATCTGCTCATCTTTTTCAAGTTCCTTTTCCTTGTATACATATTTACCATTGCTGAAGAATGAAGAGGCAGCTACATCAATTCCTGGATATATGTCTATATCATATCTGCTTCTGAAATCATCAATTACGGATTTCAAAATCTTCAATGCTTCTTCATCATTCAAGGGTACAACCCATGCCCTCTCATCACCAACACCTATGGACATATTTGGAAACTTTTCCTTCAGCTTTTTGCCAACCTGCCTGTGAATATCAGCATTCATGAAAACTGATTCGGATACCTTTTTAGCGTGTGAAATAACAAGAAATTCCTGTATTGTGGTACCGTTTATGGCATGCTTGCCCCCACCTATAACGTTTGCAACCGGTACCGGCATCCTTATTGATACATGACCACCTAAATACCTGTGCAATGGCAATCCAATATCATTTGCTGCGGCCTTTGCCACGGATATTGATGTCGCTATGGCCAGATTCCCCCCTATGTTTGCAAAATTCGTTGAACCATCGATGGTATGCAATATCTGATCAATATATTTTTGATTGTATATGTCCTGCCCTATTATTTCTGGTGCAACCTTTTCTTTGAAAATTTTCAATGATTCATCAATACCCTTGGGAGGATAATCCCTCACCTCATGGGACCCCTTGCTTGCACCAGAAGGTGCAATTGCAATTCCTACCGCATTGTTATCAGTATGGATTTCAACTTCAACTGTAGGATTCCCTCTTGAATCCAGAACTTTCCTGGCGAAAGCTGCATCTATTATACTCATGATATCACCATAATATTTCATTTATTTAAATTCTTTTTATACTTGATTGTAGCCTGAGCTGCGGCCAATCTGGCAATGGGTATTCTGTATGGAGATGCGGATACATAGTTCAGACCAATAATGTGTGAAAATTCTATTGATGATGGCTCCCCACCATGCTCACCGCATATTCCTATTTCGAGATTCGGATTTGTTTTTCTACCCTTTTCAACAGCGATCTTCATAAGTTCACCAACTCCATCCCTGTCCAGAATTTCAAAGGGATTATTTTTTAGAATGTTCATTTCAAGATATCTGTTCATGAATGTAGCCTCAACATCATCCCTGCTGAAACCAAATGTCATCTGTGTTAAATCATTTGTACCGAATGAGAAAAAGTCTGCATACTCGGCGATTTTATCCGCCGTAAGGGCACCACGAGGAACTTCAATCATTGTGCCAAACTTGAATTTGACTATGTTTTTAGACTCTTCTTCCGCAATGGTGAACAATTTTTCCCTGAGATATTTAAGCTCTGCATCTATTCCAACAAGAGGTATCATAATTTCTGGAATTACGGTCTTTCCTTCATTTTTGACCTTCACGGCCGCCCTTATTATCGCCCTTACCTGCATCTCATATATTTCAGGATATATTATGCCGACCCTGCATCCCCTGAAACCGATCATGGGATTGAATTCCTTCAGGCTCCTGACAGTCTTAAGAATATTTTCCTTTTCATTTATCGTGGAAATTATACGGTCAATTTCCTTTGTATCCTTTGTATCCCTCAATTTAAATTTCAGTTCAAATATTTCATTCATAAGATTCTCTTCCTTGGGAAGGAATTCATGCAGTGGTGGATCCAGTAGTCTGATTATTACGGGATATCCATCCATAGTTCTGAAGAATTCGACAAAATCATTTATCTGCATTTCAAGGAGCTTATTGAGATTTTCAACCCTCTCATCCTTTGTCTTTGACATTATCATTGCCACCATTATGGGCAATCTATCCTCTCCAAGAAACATCCTTTCAGTTCTTGCAAGACCTATGCCTTCGGCACCCATCTCCCTTGCAAGAGATGCCTCTTCAGGAGTGTTGGCATTTGCCCTTACTCCAAGTACCCGTATTTTATCGCAGTGTTCAAGGAGCTCTTTCAATTCCTCTGTAAGTTCCGGCCTTATTAACGGGACTTCACCGAGATACACCTTTCCTGACGTACCATCAACCGTTATTATATCAAATTCCTTTACGACATATCCATTTGACTCAAATTTCCTAGATTTCATGTCTATTTTTATTTCCTCGGCACCAACTACAGCCGGTTTGCCCATTGACCTTGCAACAACAGCTGCATGACTTGTCATTCCTCCTCTAGATGTCAGAACAGCCTGAGAAACCGCGATACCATGGACATCATCTGCCATGGTCTCAGGTCTTACAAGTATCAACTTTTCTCCCTTTGATGAAAGTTCAACGGCCGTATCTGGATCAAAAACTACCTTGCCTATGCCAGCACCCGGAGATGCAGCAAGACCTTTCCCTATCTCTATCTTTTTTGCCCTTTCATCTACCTGTGGATGAAGCAAATGATCAAGGTGTGATGGATCAACCCTCTTTATCATCTCCTCTTCTGAAATTATGCCTTCGTGATACATATCCACTGCAATTTTTACAACTGCCCTGGCATTCATCTTTGCATTCCTTGTCTGCAGAAGGTAGAATTTGCCCCTTTCAATTGTGAACTCTATGTCCTGCGGATGTCTGTAATGTTTTTCAAGAATTTCTGCGCTTTTTAACAGCTCCCTATAAGCTGATGGGATTTCCTTTTCCATCTCTTTTATTGGCTTAGGAGTCCTGATGCCGGCTACCACATCTTCCCCCTGAGCATTTGGAAGATATTCACCATATATATCCTTTTCACCCGTACTCGGATTCCTTGTGAATGCTACGCCCGTAGCGGAATCAAACCCCATATTACCAAATACCATCTGGACTATAGTAACAGCAGTACCAAGTTCTTCAGAAATATTGTTGAGTTTTCTATAAACCTTGGCCCTGTCATTGTTCCATGATTCAAAAACAGCCTTTATTGATAATTCAAGCTGTTTATATGGATCCTGTGGGAATTCATATCCATTTTTAATGACAACTTCTTTAAACTGATTTACCATGTTTTTTAGGTCATTTGAATCCAGATCCACATCATTTTTAACTCCCTTTCTCTTTTTCATTTCATCCATTACCTCATCAAAATATTTGCCGTTTATTCCTAGCACAATTCTTCCAAACATCTGAATTAATCTTCTGTAAGAATCATATGCAAACCTTTCATTATTTGTTAGATTTGCAAGTCCTAGAACAGTTTCATCGTTCAAACCTACATTTAATACTGTATCCATCATTCCTGGCATCGATACTGGAGCCCCCGACCTGACAGATACCAGTAATGGATTTTCCTTTCCACCAAACTTTTTTCCTGTTCTTTCTTCAAGAATATGCATTGATTTTACAACATCTTCCCATAGACCTTCAGGAAGTTTCCCGGTACTTATATAAATCTTGCATGCTTCTGTTGTTATTGTAAATCCATGAGGTACAGGCAATCCAATCTTTGTCATTTCAGCCAGACCTGCACCTTTACCACCCAGAAGGTTTACCATCTCCTTTCCGCCTTCCTCGAAAAAATATATCAATTTCATGATTTTACCACCTTTTAATATCGAAATATATTCTCTGAATATAATTTTTATTTTTTTTTAAGGAATGAAAATTTTGATAAAAATTTATTTGCAAAAAATTTAAAATTATATGAAATTTTTAAATTTATTACAAAAATCAATAAAAAGTTTTATTAACAAAAATTAAATATCGAGCCACATGACTAAAATCTGTCCAAGTTGTGGGACTCAAAATCCTGACAATGCAGTATTCTGCATAAAATGCGGCTATAGATTTATAGACCAGCAGGTTAATCAACAGACAAATGTACCGCAGACAAATATGCAGCAGAATCCAATGCCTCCACCAGTACCCCAGCAGAGCATGAATCCCCAGTCACAGGCAAGAGGATCCACCTTATATATATGGATAGTCCTTTCATTAGTATTCTCAATAATATCCGTCCTTGTTTTCCTTTCATTAACATTGGGTAATCTAATATCCCTCATTTTTGGATTAATGAATAGGACATTTCTTGTAGGGAGCTTAATATTTTTAATTTTATATGGAATATTGTTCATTGGATCCATTGTATTATTAACCAATGTGATGAAAATATATGACTATTTCAAAATCAATGACCTTCAATCCATAAGAAATAAACTTACCACAGAGTTCATTGTAATTTCATTCATCTTTGGGCTTATAATTACCGGAGTTTTCATAATGCTTCTACAGTTAGATCTTGAAGGGTTTTTCATAAATACTAGAACATTCTGAAATTTTTTTATATTTTTTATACATTACTATTTTCTCTTGGGGTGTAAAAATGGACAGAATTGTTGTAGCCGTTGGAGGTAATGCTCTTCAATTACCTGGAGATGCAGGAACATTCGATGAAATGGTCAGGAGGGCTGAAGAAACAGCTGAAAATATGTATTTTTTATTCAATGAATATGAGGTTGCCCTGACACATGGAAATGGCCCTCAAATAGGTTCAATTCTGCTACAGAATGAGCATTCAAGGGAAATTGTAAATCCAATGCCGCTTGACGTTTTGGGAGCCCAAAGCCAGGGAATGATAGGATATATTTTGACCCAGGGGTTTGAAAGGATTTTCGGTAAATATAATATCAAGAAAAATCTGGTAACTGTTATAACGCGGGTTGAGGTTGATGAAAATGATCCGGCCATGAAGAAACCTACCAAACCGATAGGTCCTTTTTACACCAGGGTTCAGGCAGAGGAACTCATAAGAGAAAAGCACTGGAACATGATAGAGGATTCTGGGAGAGGATGGAGAAGAGTTGTCCCATCCCCAGATCCAAAAAAAATAGTTGAAAAGGAAGAGATTTTATCATTAATAGATCAGGGATATGGGGTAATTTCCGTTGGCGGTGGAGGAATACCTGTTGTAAGGAGAAATGGTTATTATTATGGAATAGAGGGGGTGATAGATAAGGATTTGGGTGCAGCAACACTGGGAAAGGATATTGATGCCTCAGAACTAATTATTTTAACTGCCGTTCCACAGGTATATATTAACTTTGGAACTCCAAATCAAAAACCCCTGGAAAATATTTCTGCATCTGAATTGGAAAATTATTATAGGGAGGGTCATTTTAAGCCTGGAAGCATGGGGCCAAAGGTTCTTGCATCTATAAGATTTGTAAGAAATGGTGGAAAAAGGGCCCTGATCACAAGCCCGGAAGCTTTGAAAGATGCACTCAATGAAAAAAATGGAACATGGATTTATCCATGACCTCATAGAAATTTTTTCAATTCATTGATTTTTCTTTTTAACTCATCGTATGTTGTATTTTCGGTATCAATGTTCTTTAATTCCTCTTTTAGGATGATATCATTCAGGCTTACCTGTTTTACATTTCTCTTGACATCCAGTACATTTTCTTTCTCTATTTTTTCCAATATTTCTCTGGCTCTCTGAACAATACTCTGGGGTAAACCTGCCATTGAAGCTACCTCTATTCCATAGCTCTCACTCATTCCACCTTTTTTGATTTTTCTCGTGAAAATTATTCCATTTGAAGTCTTCTCAACTGGCATATGGTAGTTTTTTACTCCATCAAGATACCTTTCAAGTTCAATTAGATGATGGTAATGTGTTGCAAAGATTGTTCTTGATTTTATCTTGTTGTGTATGTATTCTGCAGAAGCCCATGCAATGGCCAGACCATCAAATGTTCCGGTTCCCCTTCCTATTTCATCAAGAATAATGATACTCTTCTCTGTGGAATAAACCAGAATCTTGGATAGTTCAACCATTTCCATCATGAAAGTGCTTATCCCCATGAGAATGTCATCTGAAGCCCCTATACGTGTGAAGATTCTGTCAACTATCCCTATTCTGGAATATGATGCAGGAACAAATGAACCTATCTGTGCCATTATTACTATATTTGCTATCATCCTCATGTATGTGCTTTTCCCAGACATGTTTGGACCTGTGAGTATTATAAATCTATTTTTATCTGTATCAATAAAAACGTCATTTGGAACAAAATTTTCAACGAATTCTTCAACCACTGGATGTCTCCCATCCCTTATTTCAATAATTCTGGAATCATCCATTACAGGCATAACATAATTTTTTCTTGCGGCAATGTCGGCAAAGGTTAGAAGAACATCCAGATCAGCAAAAACTTTTGATGTTTCGAGGATCTCATCGGAATTGGATATCTTTTCCAAAAGAGCTTTGAAAACCTCCTCCTCTCTGTATGCCATATTTTCCTTTGCATCCATCACCTTGAACTGAAGATCTTCCAGTTCCCTTGTGGTATATCGTTCAACATTTTTTAGAGTCTGTTTTCTTATGAAATGCTGGGGAACTTTCTGCAAATTTGATTTTGTTATCTCTATATAATATCCAATAACATCATTATAGCCTATTCTCAAATTTCTTATACCTGTTTTCCTTATCTCATCGTTTTCTATTATCCTGATATTCCTTTCAACATCCCTCAAAATCTTTCTATAATTGTCAAGGATTTCATCATAACCATCCTTTATAATATATTCCTTTGTTGCATCTTCTTCAATGGATTTCTCAATCTCCTTTTTAACTTCTTCAAAATCTTTTATGGATTTTAGATAATTTGAAATTAGAACAGAATGAAAATTTGAAAGGACTTCCTTTAGATTAGGTATCTGATACAAAAATGATTTTAACATTAAAAGATCATTTTTTGTAGCTTTACCGGTTTTTATTCTTCCCCATATCCTTTCAACATCCGGAATCTTTTCTAAAATTGAAAATATTTCCATCCTCAATATGGGTAAATCGTAAAATTCCTTTACCGCCTCAAGCCTCTCAGTTATCTTGACCCTATCTATTAAAGGAAAAGAAAGTAGATTGAAGAGTCTCCTAGAACCCATTTTTGTTCTGCATTTATCAAGAAGCCCAAAAAGTGAATTCTTTTTTTCACCTCTGTAATCGGAAAATATTTCCAGATTCCGTACTGTGGACTCATCAAGAAACATGTAATCATTTATCTGGGAGATCCTGATTTCCCTGATGTTTTTTAAAATCTCCTTATCACCCTTTTCAAGGTATTTTAAGAAACCCCCAAGCGAAATAACTATTTCAGAATTATTCAATACCTCACTTAAAATATTATTTTTCACATTTTTTGTTATTATTTCAATTGCTTCCTGATAACCAATATCAATTTTTGAAAGGAATATGGATTTTTCCTTGGATATCTTCTGGACATCATTATCATTAACATTTATCAGTAATATTTCGCGTGGATTCAATTTATACATTTCAGATAATATCTCATCCTTATTTTTAGACTGTATGATCCTTATTTCTCCTGTAGAAATATCGGAAAAAACGGAAATGTAATTCTTATCATAATATAATGAAAATAGATAATTTGTTATTCCCACGAGAAGGTCTTCTTCAATTACAGTTCCTGGTGTGAAAATCCTTGTCACTTCCCTTTTAACAATGCCTTTGGCAAATTTTGGATTTTCAATCTGTTCACACAGAGCAACCTTATATCCCCTGTTTAAGAGTTTTGAGAGGTATGGGTAAAGAGCATGAAATGGTATTCCGGCCATCGGGATTTCATTTTTCTCTCTGTTTCTCGATGTCAAAACAAGGTTTAGTTCCTTGGAAACTGTTATAGCGTCATCCCCAAATGTTTCATAAAAATCTCCAACTCTATACAATAAGATTGCATCACGATAATTTTTCTTTATTTCATTATACTGTTTCATCAGAGGAGTTTCCATAAACGTTGAATATTAGAAGAATCGAATTAAAAATTTTTTCATTTAAAAAATTTTCTAAAAGAAAAATTTATATAATAATTATAGATCATTAATTATGAAAAGAATAAAAATATTTTCAATTTTAATAATAATGCTCATGATTATTTCTGTTTTTTCATTAACTCTGCCAGAATATAAGGATATTAAAAATCATATAATACCTGATACTTTTACAGATGAAATTAAATATGGATATATTGCAAATGGAAATCCATACATAAATTATATTACTGTAATTAACAGAAATAATATGACAATTGAATCAAATATTACGGTTGGATACGGTTCCGCCGGAATAGTTACATCTCCAAATGGATCATTTGTTTATGTTTCAAATTTTGATTCTAACAATGTTTCAGTAATAAATACAGCAATTAATAAAGTGACGGCTTCAATCAATGTAGGAAGTGGGCCGGGAAGCATTGCAATATCTCCAAATGGAAAATATCTTGTTGTGGCAAACTCGGGATCGGCCACTATTTCAATAATAAATACGATTAATTATGGTGTAAGAACTGTGAATGTGGGTGGAAACCCTGGTGGTTATAATGGATTAATCACTTCAGGCTATCCAACGACCGTTCCTGATGGTATAGCCTTCAGTCCCAACAGTTCATATGCTTATGTAAGTAATTCAAATGGAAATATCACAGTAGTAAATGTTATAACCGGATTGGTCTTGAAACAGATATTAGTTATAAATGAAGGATATTTTAGCATTAACGGACTTGCTATTTCAAATAATGGAACTTATCTTTATGTTCTGGTGAACAGATTTGATGGTTCAATAGACTATGGCAGCCATTTATCCGTTATAAATACAAATACATTTTCAATTCTATACAACATATCAACGGATTATGAACCTGAATCAATTGCGCTGGGCAACAATGGAAATATTGCTTACGTAACAAGCGGATATAATGATACTGTAGATGTAATAAATTTAAATTCAAAAACTTTGGTCAATAAATTCCTTCTGCCTAAATTTTTAAGTCCAATTGGTCTTTCATTTTCTCCAGATTATCAATTTTTGTATGTATGTGATGGTAACAATAATATTTCAGTAATAAATATAAAAAACAATTCGGTTTCAACATATATTATTGTGGGTACTGATCCCATGGCTATTTCAATGGCAGATCTGTATCCAGTTAATTTTAGTGAGTATGGACTCCCTTCTGGGCTTAAATGGTCTGTCACCGTAAATTCAACTACAATCACAGGGAATACATCAAAAATAGAGTTTCTGGAATCAAATGGTTCCTATACATATTCATTAGGTAGTATCCCTGGCTATCGGCCAAATAATAATCATGGAAACTTTACAGTTGCAGGAAATTCTGTTTCAATTTCTGTTCAATGGATCCAAGTTAAGTACAGAATATCTTTTGAAGAAACAGGACTCCCTTCGGGAATCAAGTGGTCTGTTAAATTGAGCAATATTACAAATTCTTCAGAAACAAACACAATTAATTTTTATGAGCCAAATGGTACCTATTCTTATTATATTCTCACTGAACCGGGATACACTGCATCACAAAATTCCGGACAGATCATCATTAAAGGAAAAAATATCACAATAAATATATCATGGTCGGTAAAAAAATATACTGTAACATTTACAGAATCAGGGTTGAATACTGGTGTCCAGTGGTCCGTAACATTTAACGGAACTACAGTATATTCAGAAAACACATCCATTACATTCAGTTGTCCAAATGGCACATATATTTATAGCGTCGGAAAGGTAAATGGATATATGACAAACAATGTTTCAGGAACTGTTGTTGTCTCCGGAAAAAATATTAAAATCGATATTCTCTGGAATCCTGTATTGTATTCTATATATTTCAATGAAACGGGACTGCCCGCAGGTACATCATGGGCAGTACAGTTAAATGGTACAACAAAATATTCAAATACATCAACTATAATCTTTAAGGAACCTAACGGTTCATACAACTATAATATTTTAGCTGTTAATGGTTATTTTTCAAACATTACATCCGGATCAATAATCGTTTCTGGATCAAATTTGATGGAAAATATACTATTTAAAACAATACCGAAATCATACTATGAAATAACATTTACAGAAAATGGTCTCCCAAATGGAACTAACTGGTCGGTTACATTTGATCAGAGAACGATTTATTCCACATCACAATCAATAACCTTCTATGCTAAGAATGGAACATATACCTATTCAATATCCATCGTAGCAGGATATTCTATTTCCTCTTCAACTGGAAATATTGTTGTTTCAGGAAAAAATATTTACAAAAACATAACGTTTTATAAAACTTCCACAGGTCAATATGAACAGTATATGATAATGTTTGAAGAATCGGGTCTTCCTAACGGAACCAACTGGTCTGTTACTGTGAATGGTATTACAAAATATTCTACTGGAAATAGTATAACATTTAATGTTAGTAATGGCTCATATACATACATCATTTCATTTCCTGATGGTTATTCTTCACAGACTCAAAAGGGAACAATAAATGTAAATGGTAATTCAATAACTGTCCCTGTGGCATATTACAGAACATCATCATTCCCATGGATTTTTATATTTATAATTATCATCGTGATTGTTTTAATCATTGTTTTTATACTGATGAGAAAGAGAAGGAATCAGGGAAATATGAATAGTGGTGGTTCATATGGATATCCTCCATCAACAAATTTCCCGCAGAACCCTCCAACACCTCCCCTGCAACAGAACCCAAATAACAATGTTTATCCCAATCAACAGACCATTCCTAATACAAATCCCTATCAGATCAATAACCAGAGTTTACAGCAACCACCGCAGAATATGTCAGTTCCGCAGGTAAACTCCATGGGGGAGAATGTTCTGGTGAATATACCGGGTGCTTTGCTTGCCACAATTGATGGGAAAAAATTGTCAATAATTTCATATTCAGGATCAATAGTCATAACAGACCGCCATTTAATTTTTGCATCAAAAGGAAAAAAGGCCACTGCCATAACGGGAGCGCTTGCTGGGGGAATATTTACTGGATTAATATCAAAAGGGATGACAAAGGTTGATATTTCCGATTTAATGAATCAGATCAATGAACCCGGATCATTCATAACAGATTTATCGAATGTAAATTCAATAAATGCAAAGCCTTCAGGACTTTCAAGGTTCAGCCAAGGAAAAATAGATATATCGTTTAAATATCCGATAACTTTGAACGGGATTAACGTTTCAGGACAGAGTGTTGAATTCCTGTTCATGCCAAAAGGATATCCTGGAGGAACAAATTTAAAGAAAGAGATTGCTGATTACATAAACAATAGCATATCACAGCTCATAGGAAAATGATCTGAAAATAATATAATCATTTTCATAAATAATTATAAATTTGGAAAAGTTTTAATATTCTCATTTTCTAATTATAAGATGCACGAGGTAATAAGGATGGCCATGAATAATGATAACATAGAACATGTTTATGACATAGTACCACTAAAGGTACTGGCCACCGCCATAAGAAACGGTATCAGATCCACCCCAAAGGTAGGAGAGGAGGAGGCCATCCATCTTGCAAGTCACATTTTAAATTTTTTTGGCTATGATGACAGGATAATAGATAATTATCTTGAACCAGACGACAGGGGATTATTTTACATGATGGAAGAAATAGGTATTCTTGTTCCCGAAAGGGAAGAAATAACGTTATATGATGGAAGGGAATGGAGGATACATTACTGGAATTTGAATATAAAGAAAATTTTTGATCTACAGAAAGAGATAATAGTGGAAGAAGAGGAGGAAGAATCCTACGATGTATACAAGGAAATCCCTGATGAAATCTGGAACAGAGGAGAAGGAGAATAATGCATATAGCAGTCATAAATTACGATTTGTGTCATCCAAAGAAATGCAATCATGAATGTGAATATTACTGTCCCCCGCAGAGGAATGGTATTAAGGTAATAGAATTCGCAGAAGATAATTTTCCACATATTCATGAAAAATTGTGTATAGGGTGTGGAATCTGTGCACATAAGTGTCCATACAGTGCAATCAAGATCATAAAATTACCCGATGAGATGCAAAGAGATATAATGCATAAATATTCTGAAAACGGATTCAGATTATACAGATTGCCTTCTATTTCAAGGGGTATCCCGATAGGAATAATAGGTCAGAACGGTTTGGGGAAGACCACCGCTATAAACATACTATCAGGCATTATCATTCCAAATTTCGGAGAATATCAAAAAAAGGGGGATAAGGACAGAGTTCTGGATTATTTTAAAGGTTCCATATATTACGATTATTTCAGAAACCTTTACGATGGAAAAATAAAGGTAGCCCTTAAACCACAATATGTAGATTCAATTCCAAAAATGTATTCCGGAAAAGTCAGGGAGCTGATATCGAGAATTGATGGTAATAAAAAGGATGAGATAATTTCAAGATTCAGAATAGAAAACCTGATGGAGAGAGACATTAAGGTTCTTTCAGGGGGTGAGCTTCAATGGCTTGCAATTTCAACAACCCTGATGAAAGATGCTGATGTTTTCTTCTTTGATGAACCAACATCTTATTTAGACATAAAGCAGAGACTGGAATTGGCAAAAATTTTGAAAGAAGTTTCTGAAAAGAAGCAGGTCTATGTGGTTGAACATGATCTTGCGATATTGGACTATTTGAGTGATCAGGTCCATTTACTGTATGGAAATGAAGGTGCATATGGAATTGTTTCAATACCACTTTCATCCAAACAGGGAATAAATGAATATCTACAAGGATTCATAAGAGAGGAAAATGTTAGAATAAGGGACTGGGAAGTAAAATTTTATGTACATCCACCAGGTTCATCCAGATCAAACATTCCGATAATCGAGTGGGATATGATTATAAAAAGATATGAGAATTTTAAATTAAATGTAAACAAGGGAATGCTGCTTAAGGGGGAGATTGTAGGTGTTGTGGGGCCAAATGCTACAGGAAAAACCACTTTTGTAAAAATGCTTGCAGGTGTGGAAAAACCTGATGAAGGTTATGTGAGTTCTCAGATGAAAGTATCTTACAAACCTCAGTACATAAGGATTGATGAAAACATAACCGTTTATGATTACATAAGAGGTAAAATAGGAGAAAATATGGATGATAACTTTTTCAAGGTAGAGATATGGGAACCATTAAACCTAAAGATTATATCAGAGAGCAAAATAAATGATCTATCCGGTGGAGAATTGCAGATTGTAGAAATAGCTTCATGCTTGGGAACGGATGCGGATATTTATCTTATGGATGAACCATCAGCATATCTGGACTCATCAAGAAGGATTTTTGTTTCAAAGGTAATAAGAAGGTTCATAGAAAACAGGAAAAAGAGTGCCCTTATTGTGGATCATGATATTTATTTGATTGACTTAATTTCTGACTCTCTCATGGTCTTTGAAGGTGAGCCGGGAAAAATGGGTATAGGGAATGGTCCATATCCTATGAGGGAAGGGATGAACAGATTTCTTAAAAATGTGGATATCACATTCAGAAGGGATAATAATACAAAAAGACCTAGGATTAATAAGCCTGGATCTTACAATGACAGGGAACAAAAAAATAAGGGGGAGTATTATTATATATAAGTATGATAATCCTGGACTATAGAGAAAGAAGTATCATTTCACTGATGTTTGATATAGATGATAGAATAGATATCTATAACCTTCCGGTAGGTGATATTCTTATACCTGTAAATGGTTCCGCTATTTTAATTGAAAGAAAAACACCATTGGATTTATCATCCTCAATAAAAACAAGGAGAATTTTCGATCAGGCTTCAAGAATTTTTAAAGAAGATAGTGTTTTGAATTATAAAATAAAGAGAAAAATTTTGCTGATACATGGAGAAATCATGGACTATGAAAATCTACTCGGTTTGAGTGTGGCATCGATATACGGGGCAATACTGGAAATAAGATACAGATATAGAATCGATGTATTTGTATCCCCAAATGATTTCCATTTTAAGGAATTCATAAGGATTCTCAGGAAAAGAGAAATTGAGGGAAAAGATGACGGGAATTTTGAAGAAGTATGGGAAAGGAGAATTAATAAGTCGGATACATTGGAATCATGGAAAATTTACGTCCTAACATCTCTGCCATATGTTGGCGATAAAACGGCAAAATTTCTTCTGGAGAGGTTCAGAACAATTGAAAATATAGCAAAAGCTCCTCTATCTGATCTAAAAAATATTCCTGGAATTGGAGAAAAAAAGGCTAAAAAAATATATGATATATTTCATCAGTGAACGATTTTGGATATTGTTATACCTGTCTCTGTAAGATTATATTTGAATACTCCAACCTTATCAGGATAATTTCTGAACTTTTTTATTGTGAATATCCTGTCAAAACCCATCGGTGCCCTAACATTTTCCATGGTCAATATGATATCCACAATTTCTTCAATGGCGTTTTGAACCATGGATGGATAAAGGGATGAGACCTGGGTAAGGAGTGCAACTCCCTGGGTATACTGTGTATGCATTTTTATTGTCCTCACCGTTGAAAGAGCTTCAGAATGATCCGTCTGGCTGAAAAGAAAATCTAAAGAATCCAGAACCATTCTGTAAGGTGATTTGACCGTGGAAAGTGCGTATTTAACAAGTGTTATTATTTCGAATTCCTTTTCAAGCTTGAATTTATGAGGCTTGAGTATTTCCTCAGCAGGAATTCCTTCCTCCCTATATTTACTTATTATTATCTCCTTTTCCAGAACCCTCTTATAATATGCCTCACCTATATTTATTATCGATATATTATCAGTCTTCCATTTAAAATTCTTCATGGTATTCAAGATATCTTCCGTTCTTTCATTTGTAGTAAGATAAACTGAATGTTCTCCCGGAATGTAACTTGATGCAAATTGCTTTGCAAATACCTCAATTCCAGACCCTGGCGTACCTGATAATAATATTGTATACCCCATAGGCACACCCATCATCAATGACGAATCAAGATTCTCAATTCCCGTTGGGACGGTTTTCATGTCAATCTACCTCTATAATTTCATCGCTCACTATACTCATTATATTTTTTATTTCCTGCGTATTCTGGTCCCTTATTGATAAAATTATAAAGAATGCATTTTTAGACCTTATTAATGTAGCGAATAAATGGAAAAATTCAGAGAGTATTTTTGTGTCATTGTGAACAGCCAGGGTATTGATTGAATCTATTATTATTGCAACGTCCCCCTTGATATATTTTTCCATTATGTATTCCGTTTTGATCATTATCGTTTCAAGCATTGTTGGGCTCTCTACATAAAGAATATTGGGATTATTATATTCAGAAGCCATCATAATGCTTGATATTGTATCAACAAAGTATATGTTATTCAGATCCAGGCCATAGACTTCAAGCAAACTTATAATGTTTTTACTGGGAATTGTTGAGGATATGTAAATTACTGAAAGGTTCTTTTCCTTTGTAAATGCGTTAAGAAGATCTTTTATTCCTTCAAAAAATGATGTGATATTGAAAATGACACTAAAACTCTCAGGATCAGTTATGGATTTTAATTTTATCAGAAATTCATCATAATTCATCTATTCACCCCCATTCTTTAGCAGGGGAACAAGCATTATTCCTATGGACGTTAATTCCAGAACATATGTTGCTCTTGAATGTGCGGTCCCTCTCATCTTTATTACTCTGAGTGTCCTGAGTAGATCCCCCCTTCTTTCATAATTTCCCATCAGGATTATTCCATCCGCAATTGCTTCTTCAACTCCGTATTGTGAATAACCCTTTGCAAATGGTAATAGTTCTGATATCATTAAGGTGGTAGCACCGAACTCCTGAAGAGCTTTTCCCAATCTCAGTATAAATTCCATTATTTTTTCTTCTGTCTCAAGCCTGTAACATATACTTGTAATTGAATCTATCACAACCCTCTTTATATTGAATTCCTTGACAATTTTTATAATATTTTCAATAAGAAGATTTATATCCTCAATATTAAACTGAAGTTTATTCAGGCCAAGTTTCTCATAAATTTCAGGTATATCTATAAAAATTATATCCTTCTGAATGTTTTCTCTCGAGAAAAAATCGTATGTTATCAGATTTTCAACCAGTTTCCCTGAGTCTTCTGTAACAGATATATAAAGGCCCTTTTCACCCATGATTGCTCCATGCACTAAAAATTCTATACTAAGGGTTGTTTTGCCTGTCCCGGCAGATCCAGAAATTAAAACTGTATTACCAACAGGTATACCACCATTAAGAATTGTGTCCAGACCACGTATACCAGTTAGACACTTTTTTCTGGCTTCTGCCATAATTAAGTAAGTTATATTTGGTTTATTAAACTTTATTATTTCAAAATGTGACCCTCTCAACTAAAGCATCAGTGCTTCCTAACTTGTCAGCTACTCCTCGCTAAAGCTTCGGAGCCTGTTGCTGGCCTCCTGCTCCACCC
>JAGDXR010000043.1 GCA_023261745.1 Thermoplasmata archaeon
GCCACCGTAGCTCAGTGGTGGAGCGCGTGCTTGGTAAGCACGAGGTCCCGGGTTCAATCCCCGGCGGTGGCTTAAGGGATAATAAATATGATAACACTCATAACGGATTTTTCCTCAAAAGAACATTACTCAGGGGTCATAAAGGGAATGATAATTTCAGCCGGTGCAGAGGTGGTTGAAATTACAAATGATATTGAGCCGTTTGATGTGCTCCATGCATCATATGTTTTATCCAATACTTATTATTATTTCCCTGAGGATACGGTTCATCTCGTCATTACAGATCCTGGTCAGAGTACATCAGTAAGGGGAATTCTTGCAAAACTCGATAAGGGGTATTTTGTGGGTCCAAACAACGGAATATTGTCTCTTATAAAGCGTAATGTTAAGGATGCTTATGAAATAATACAGTACTCTGAAATGAGGCCAGTAGACAAATGGAAATACCTTTACACGTTACCTGCCATAAAATTATCTCTGGGAGAATGGCCCGATAATCTGAAAAGGATAAATATTTCAGAGATAAACGATCTCAATATTCCCGAACCAACACTCTCAATGGACAGAATAATTGCAAGCATAATTCACATTGACAGGTTTGGAAATGTTGTTCTGAATATTAAAGGTGATTTTGTAAAATTTTCGTATGGCGAAGAAATATTCCTGAATTACAATGGAATTCATAAGCTCACATTCAGAACATCATATTCTGAAGCCTCTGGGGATGAGTTCATTCTTATTGTAAACAGCGAAAATTATCTCGAAATTGCAGTAAACGGATCAAGTGCTGCTGAAAAACTCAGTGCAAGAAAAATGGATATTATATCCCTTGAATTCAAGTGAAATTTTATAATCCTTTATTCCTTTGATTCAGTGTGAAAGGTGAAAAAATAGAAATAATGACGGATGGTGAACTGGATTTTATTAACATATCTGATAAAATTGAGGAAATTATTAGTAAGTTTAATGTCAAAAATGGAATGTGCATTATTTTTTTAAAGAGTACAACGTCGGCAATAATAATAAATGAAGATGATGATAATCTGATTGAGGATTTCAGGGAACTTTTGAGAAGACTTGTTCCTGAAAATATGGTATACAGGCATGACACCACGTGGGGAGACGGCAATGGCAGGTCTCATCTGAGATCCATGATGTTGAGAAATCAGGCATGCATACCCGTAATAAACGGAAAACTTGCCTTGGGTACCTGGCAGTCGATTTTTCTTGTAGAACTTGATGTTAGGCCAAGAAAAAGGGAAATCATTGTAGCGGTGATGGAAGAATGAACTCCAACCTTTTCTTTGATATTTCAAGCATTTTTTCAGCAATCCCTTTTTTTTATGGAATATATCTGCTCTGGAAATTTGTTGACAAGGAGACAAATGAGAGGCAGATCATTAAAAACATATTCACAGGAATGATTATTGGACTGATTTCCGGATTGTTTTTTGTATTCCTTTCGTATGGAGTATACAGCTTTCTTGATCTTTCACTTATGCTAGTAATAATTTTTCCAATTTATCTTGAAATGGTAAAATTCATATTATATCAGAGGAAAAAGTACTGGGGTAAAAGAGAAACCGTACTTTACGGTTACGGTCTTGGAATTGGAATTGGTGCAACGTTTTCATTATCCATGCTGTATTATTATTTTGTCATGCATCAAAATGTTTCTATAATTGATTATCTTGGTCTACTCCTGTTTACATTTTCAATGGTATTCATAAATATTACAACAACACTCTATATTTCCTATGGAATATGCAAAAAGAAAAGAAAAATGCTTGAAAATTCAATGGTAATAATGATTCTTTATTTCGTTACACTCCTGCCATTCATTTGGGGGTTTGACATATTTTATGTTTCATGGAATATAGTTTATGTATATCCTTTCTATCATATATCCGTAAAAAAGATGGAGGAATGTAAAAATGAAAAAAATTGACATCTTAGGAATAGTTTATGTTGCTTTAACGTTCATAATTGTAATAGTGATATTTTTACCTAACATTTCGTATTATCTTGAGAATCCTCCATCAGCGTTTGCAGTAACATACCCTTCATATGTAAAAGGGTATTTTGAAAGGCAGATAACCGTCCTGACATATTCCAAAAGTAGAATTTTTCTAAATGTTACATTACCTTTGAATAATGTCAGCTACCAGAATGTTATAATGAAGGTACAAAACGATATGAATTATACTGTCCATACGGGATACAACAGAACATGGTACACATTTTATATTACAGATTCTGCCAACATTCTGATAAATTATACCTATAATATAACACCCAGACAGTATCCCGTTTCACCGTCCAGCAGCCTTGGAATAAATGCAATTCCCAAATATTTAAAGGTGGAATATGACCATCCAGAATATCTGGGAAATGTGGAAGTCATAGATCCCTCATACTTTGTTAATATATCAAACCAGATAGTACAGCAGGCCCACGCTACCAATGTTTTTGAAATGGAATATGCCCTCTACAATTACATTGTTAAGAATTTCAGGTATTACCTGACATATTCAACACTGGAACATCCTATGTCAGCGGTTCAGACATGGCAGAACAAGGCGGGAGATTGTGCAGAACTGTCATTCCTTTATGTATCAATGTCCCGTGCTCTGGGAATACCTGCATGGATGGAGTTTGGGTGGCTTTTCGGTTCGAGTGGATGGGCACAGCATGCATGGATTCAAACCGTGATTCCAACGGAGACAGGACTGGTAAAAGGGATAATAGATCTAACACTTGAGGTTCATTCAACGGACATGGGCATAGGATTTTTTGTCAGAGATCCTTACAGGATAACCGAATGGGTTGATGATGGAAACAGCTCTCATTTAACAAACTATTATACCCTTGCATATGGAATATCTGCCGGGCCGGTATCAATAAATGATCAGGTCGTGAATTACTCCGCTACTCAGGGGCCATATGAAATTCTGATGGTTCCTTCATGGGCTATCCCGCAGATCTATTTTGATATAGGTTCAGCTGCATTTTTTGCAATTATAATATACGCCATAATAAGAAAACCAAAATGAATCAATCCATGAGCCCGGATGCATCAACCTTCAATGTTTCGGAATTTGTCTCAATTATCCAGAAGGGCCAGTAGTATTTATCCACATAATCTATATTTACTGAGTCCTCCATAACTGTGGAATGGACAGTTTTTATAACCGTTGCATAGTCATATTCTTTCTTCTCTTCCCTTTCGCCTGAAAATTCCTTTACAAGAAAATCGTAAAGAATTCTTTTAATTTCATCCATGTCAGCATCCTCTGATTCCTCTATCTCATAATTCAGGATCTTTTTATCTAGTTCCCTTTCATCCACAGTTTCAACGCTCTTTTTAATGATTGTTTTTCTGCTGAAATCATTCAAGCTGATTGCAATAATGCCAGATTTTTTAATCACATTCAATTTGCCCGATTCCACCATATCAAGCTTAAAATTGAAAAAGTAATATGGTGAGTAAATCAATCTTATATTCACTATATCCTCATTTATTTTAGAAATTATTTCTGATCTCGTAATCAATATTTTTATAAATTTTCTATTATTCTCACTGTTTTTGACAGAACTGACAATGACAGGTATTCCATTATCAGCGATTTCATTTTCCCGTGATGATATTATTGCGTCTACAATATCCAGATTTTCTGTTTTCCCTATCTTCATCATCTCAAGAATATATTCGCCTATTGTGCAGCTCAGCTTTTTCTGCGTTATTATCCTTATGTTGCATGTATTCCCATATCTGTAATTTATATATCCATCCTCATCCATTTCACCAACAGAAATTTTAAGTTCTCCAATGATGAATATCAGAGCATCCACTATGTTATCCATGCCTGAACAAAGGCGTGCAAAGTCTATGATTTCATCAAGATTTTCGACATCACCCTTTATTATCTTTGCGAGAATATACATTTCCACATTCAATTTTTTATATTTTTTTAATTTAAATTTAATAACATTTGCTTCAGGAATGCCAACTATTCCATAGTATGACACGTCTGATGAGTATTCAAGTATGTTTATTATCAGCTTTTTCAATTCAACATCAAAATCATCGATCATTTTAGGGACAATAGAATCATATTTATATTAAATTTACCGGCTCATATTTTTATAGGAAAGTAGGAGTTTGAGGGAAGCAGTAAAACTCCGACCTTCAGGGAGGAGATACACGGAC
>JAGDXR010000012.1 GCA_023261745.1 Thermoplasmata archaeon
ACTTCTCATAACTAGATTATTCGGTTAATACTTTTCATGGGCTTGCCCGGATTTGTACCTTATAGGGTTCGAATCTTCAAAATATACCAATGCAGACCAGTGAAACAATTATATTTACATATAATATAATAAAATATAGATATAGTAAATGAATTCCAATTTCAAATTAAATAGATTAGACTAAATAGGTAGTCCTTTATTTCATTCCTAATTGCAAGCGACCAAAATAAGATCCATTTATTT
The DNA here is from genome assembly GCA_023261745.1 of Thermoplasmata archaeon. Taxonomy (GTDB): domain Archaea; phylum Thermoplasmatota; class Thermoplasmata; order Thermoplasmatales; family ARK-15; genus JAGDXR01. Next base: position 244 of record JAGDXR010000012.1, read on the forward strand.
TCTTTTGAAATAATACCTTACAGGAATAGGATAACGCTCAAATTCTTCCAAAAGAGAATTGAATGAATTATCAAGGTCCCGACGTAATGAGAAATTCTCGTGGATATTTTTTAAGTCTACAAGTAAATATGCATCCTCTGACTCTTTTTCAATGCTGAATTTTTCTCCTTCCTTGCGGTATTTCTTGCGGAACCTGTCAACATCTTCAAGAAATCCAGATTTTGAAATAAGGCTGAAAATATCTTCATCCCTTTTGGCGTCAGAAGCTATGATGGACAAAAGGATTGAGACCCATCCATCGAGCAGATTGACGAGCTCTGCTACCTTTTCATTCGTATCCTTCATAAAAATTATCTTTCCTAGTCTTGTTTCTGCTATCCCTGGACCACTCTTCTGTCCACTCTCATCCAACCAGTTCTTCCAAGACTTCTCTGGACCAATTAAGTCTTTTATATTTTGGATTGTACTGTTCAGATCATATAAAATGTCTGATAGTTCCCAGTATGCATAGCTTTCATTACTCCCATTATCATCACTGAGTCCACTGAGTTGATATCTTGGATAAGATTTCTTTTGATTCACTTTTTCAAGGATGCCCAGTTCTATGAGACGCTCTACATAGTACCTTGCAAGTGTGCGATTTCGCTTCTCAATGTTCGCAAATTTTTCTATATCAGGGAGAGTATATCCACCGGGCCTCTGATTCTCTTCACCTAAAAGCTCCAGAAGAAACCATATTCTCTTCACAGGTTTTGGTTGCAGCCTAAAGAACGGTATAGACAATAGATAGGTGGCCAAAAACCAGTGGAAATTATGGTATCCAGGCGTAGAAAAAAGTGTTACCAAATGATCCCTCTGCTCTTTAGTGGGAGTGTTTTTTATTCCATTTTCAATCAGATTTTCTAGCGCTGAGGCATACTTGCTCTTTTTATCAATGAGATAATTAAGAGTTTTATTTTGATATGGAAAATCTCTGTATTTGCCCCACTTTATCGTTCTTTTTACAGGCCTTCCCAATTTAAATTTTAGATTATTAAGTGGCATAACATATATTATAGATTAAACAAATATATGATGTTTTCTATGTATACAAGAAGATGACGAAAGAATGATGGAACTTAAAAGAAAAACCGTAAGGAACGGAGGCAGTTATTACGTGGCTCTGCCCTCAAAGATGAAAAGGGCAGGGTACGTAACGATGGCTGCACAGCGTATGATTCTCATTGATCCGATAGGAGCTTATTCTGAAAGAAAACTCGCCGAATTCCTTGCAATGCTTGAATCTCGAATAAAAGATAAGAGGTGAAGAAATTTGGACCAACTAAGGGCCCCACACAAAATTATCATCGACATCAGACCAATGAAAGAAAAATGTCTAATTTTTCCTGAACCGCTAAGGACGTTGATACTGGAAGAGCCCAGCAAAATAAACATTGAAGAGTTCATTGAGAAGATGTCAACTTGGGAAAGGCTCTTAAAAATAATCGAAAACGGGAGGGATATGCCGTGACAGAAGAGATAGATAAAAGAGAACTCGCCTTAAAATTTGATTTAATTTGGCCATTCCTGAGCAGTAAAAAAATGAGGGATTGAAAAGAGATGAAAAATAGGAAAGAACCCCCTATGGAGGGGTCAGAATCCAATAATGGCAATTATTATAATACAAACGATGATAATAATCTTTCCCTCCGAGACGGCTGGAACAAATTAGATGAATGGCAAAAAGCAGATCTGATCAAAGAAGCTCATAAGGCGGATAATATTTTCATTCCTCATTTCGATTTCGATTTTGATCCTAATAAGCACTATGCAATTCCTATTACGAAGGCTAAAATCGGCCATTACATACTGGAACAGATAAATGGTAAAAACTTCGTATTATGGGATCGGGACAGTGATGAGTGGAGAATTATAAATAAATTGAAAGCAGATGAAACGAAAAAAGAGAAAGATAGCAAAAATACTATAGACAAGGAAATTGTTTACGTCCCTCTAATCAATGAACAGACACGAACATCGCAAATCACTTTAGCTGATAAACCTGAAGAATCCAATTCATTAATGGAAATCATCAAGGAGATTGAGGAAAAATCATCGAAATGGCTGTACATAGCTCCAGAAGAAATGCCCATTTTTAGGATTCAAATCCGCATGGCTGTGGCCTCATGGTTCCTCTACATATTCGATGATCCAAAAATAATGGAAAGAATTGCAGGCCTTTTAATCATACAAGGAACCTCAGGAGGTGGTAAGAAAAGATGGCTCACATTGCTGAGGATGATAGCTTACAGGCCCATTTATCTAATGAACACGCAAAAGATCCCAAGTGTTTATCGAATGGCAGAACCATGGGGAACACCATCCATTCTAATCGATGAAGCAGACCAGAAAGAGACTGGAAGCGAAGATGAATGGATTCAGTTCATAAACGGACGATATGATGGAACACCTATTCCCCGATACAATTCTTCGACTCAACGGATAGATACATTTCGTAGTTTTGGTCTCACAGCTCTTGCACTCAGGAGGTCTCCAAAAGATGAGGGGATAACATCCAGGGGAATCAAAATTAATGCCACAATAAGCCCCATTGAACTTCCTGAAATAGCTGACGAGAAAATGTACGAAGAGTTTGCCCCGATAAGGAATAAATTACTCTATCTACGCTTAAAATACTATGGAAAAATTAAGCTAATCAATAGGAGTGGTCTTCCTGTGGAACATTCATGGAGAGGGAAGGAAGCACTCACTTTAATGAAAACGTTAAGCCAAATTGATACAGAAATAGATAAGGATATTGAAGAACTGTCGAGGATCCTAACCCTAAGGGAAGTTGAAAATCTGGCGAAAACCTTTGATGGATTTATAATCAATGAAATATATGCGTTCATTTCTGATGATAACAGTGTATATGAAAAGAAAGGAAATGGAATATATTTTTTTCAAAAAATTTTAACTGGCGATGACGAAAAAATTTACCCCTTGAATCTATCAAATCTGTCTAAGAAGTTGAATGTTTCAGCAAATGAAATTAGCAGAAGCATAGAACAATTTAAAATAGCAACGTATTCGCGTTTCAGGATAGAGGGATTACAGAGACCGCAACGTGGAGTATTAATGTTCAATCATTTAATTGATACCGATAGGATATTTTCAAAATACGTTCCTGGGTATGAGCATCTATTAAAACAGATTGCTGATGAGCTTGCAAAACAAACACTTGACATAATCAGATGCAAACCAGAAGTCGAAGAATATAATCAGAGCGTTCCACATGTTCCAGATGTTCCAAATCATGACCTATCTAGCCATATTTACAAAAATAATAATAATATACATACACATGTAGGTGGAACACATGGAACAGATGGAACAAATTCTCCCGATTCATTCTTGGACGACTTAATATACAAAATCAAGGACTATTTAATGGCTCATGACAAATCAGAAAAATTGAGTATCATATGGGATCTTCTAAAGCAGTGGTCCAGAAAAGATGATGCTGGTATCAAACAATTAATAGATGAGATAAATAATAACCATGGAATTCAGTTCAATTTCCCCACGCAGACAGTCATTTTGCTGGATGATTCACATGAAAAATGACTTTGTCAAGATCCTGGATTTTCAAGATAGTATTGTTAAGATTTTTCATTATGAAATCAAGTTTAAAAGGAGGAATAAGAAATGAATAAAACAGAGAGTATACAAAAGGAATATGACAGTCCGCATGGCAACGGCACCAAAATTGAAACACCGAGAGATTGTCCATTCTGGAATAGCTGCTCAGCACCAGTATGTCCAGTGGACAAGG
>JAGDXR010000050.1 GCA_023261745.1 Thermoplasmata archaeon
GGCTTATACAGTTCAGGCTTGAAATCATGGATCCTTTTCCATAATGTGGTGTAATCTTAAAAATATGGAATTATTTCATAATCAGTAAGTTTCCTTGCTATTCCCTCTAAACCTCTGTAATCATTCTATTTGTGTAATATTACCATTTTTTCAATGAAAAATAATGTGAATTTATAAGGTGGCATACCTTCCCATTTTTCATTCCCCTAAGCGCATCATCCCATCTTGATCTGAAATCAAAATATAGTTTCCCGCTTACTACCAACTCTTCATTATATGGAGACCAGTTACGTTTATTAACTTCTTTATCATTATCAATATAAGCTATCTATTTTGCTCTGCTTATCATAATCTCTGCGATACAGATAGCCTATATAAATATGTCATAAAAATTTAGCTTATTTGTTAGAATTACTCAACATAGCAAATTTTAAGGAAATATTTATATATGTCCCATTATTTCATTATTTAAAGGTTTTGATTTTTATGTTTTTAAAATTAATGAAGATTTCGAGTGTGTTTTTGATACTGTCATTGGTTTTTTCTTATTTGCCTATGAATTCTTTAGGAATAAAACCACTTGTTCCAGTAGAATCTCCTGCAGTAATGGATTCAAAAATATTAAATCAGTCAAACATTGTTAATTTGAATACAAATGGCAGTTTTTATCTGTACACGGGTATAGATGCCGGAGGGGTTTCTCTAAAACCAGTAAATTTTAATTCAATGGCAAATGTCACTAATCTCAATAAATATACTTCTATAATATCAGGGTTTTCAAAGGAAAGTTATGGAAAAATGAATACAGGCGGTGCTGCATATTATGCTATTGGAGGAATTGCAATCGGCAATAATTCAGGTATTGATCATACATATTCTTTTTACTCTAAATATTTCTTCATGAATGATACCACAATAGGTGGAAATTGGCTTGTAACTGGGGGTAATTTTAACGTAACATCCAGCGGTTCACTTGTTGTGGTCGTTATGGCATCATCAAACAGCCTGAATATGACATATAATTCAAGTTTCAAAATAAACAAACTTAATTATCTTAACACAAATAGATTTATACTGTATCAAGGTTATTCAGTACTCAATTCGGGGACTTATTCAATAACAGCATCTTTTAATGAAAATGAATTATATAGTTACGCCTCAGCCGATGCTTTTGTGGGCATTTATATATTCAATGGGGCAACATTCACAAAAGCATATCCTGTGACTTTTACAGAAAAGGGATTGCCTTCTGGATCTCCATGGTATGTTAATTTAAGCAATGGGCAGGGGTATTATTCCAATTCAAATAAAATCTATTTTTATGAGACTAACGGGACATATGAATATTATCCTTCAAATTCTACGAATGTTTTACCATCTCCATCAAAGGGAACACTGCAAGTCAGCGGAAATTCACTTAATCTTACAGTAAATTATTATGGTTCTTATTCAGTAAATTTCTTTCAAAACGGGTTGCCTTACATGACAGGTACATGGTTTGTTAATCTTACAACAGGACAATCAAGGTCATCCTCCTATCAAGTGAATGAAACATCATTTGATTTGATTAATGGAACATACAATTTTACAGTAGCATCATCAAACAAAGGCTGGGCACCGAATATAAGTTATGGATCATTCAGAGTTTCGGGAAAAGAGATAAACATTTCCATAACATTTAAACCGGTGACATATAACATAACGTTCAGTGAAACAGGTCTCCCTTCGGGAACCAAATGGTTTGTCAATATATCTTTTTGTCACTATTTGAATGCTTTTACAAATTCATCAAAATCATCAATAATCAAATTTAAACTTCAGAATAATTCTGATTTTTCAAATTGTAATTTGAATATTTATTTATTCGAAATTTCATCCGTCAACAAAAATTACCTGCCGATTCCATCATCGGGAAGTTTTAATGTGAGTGGCAGTAACATGAATTTTTCAGTAAAATTTGTAAAATTATACAGGGTAACGTTCAAAGAAAATGGATTACCATCAGGATTTAAATGGTATGTTAATGTTTCCGGCAATGTAAATGAAAGCTCTACCGGTAACACTATTATTTTTTCATTGACGAATGGATCTTATAATTACTCTGTTGGATCATTAAACAGCAGTTACAGACCGCTGAATTCATCATCTAAATTCACATTGAATGGAAATAACATTACGTTAAACGTATCATTTGCACCCGTTTTATATCGGGTATATTTTTATGAAACCGGATTGCCTGCAGGGGCTGCATGGTTCCTGAATTTATCAAACGGGGATAAATTTTCTTCAAAATCAACCAATTTAACATTTTTAGAAATGAATGGCACTTACCATTATACTGTATCGAGCAATTTAAATTATTCCACTGAACCATCATACGGTATATTTATAGTAAAAGGAAATCATGTTTATGTTAACCTAACATTCAAGAGATCTTACCAGGTAATGTTTGTTGAGGAAAACCTTATATCAGGTGTTTTGTGGGGAATAAATTTAAACTCATCTCAGGGGATGTTGAGATATACTAATAAAAGCATCAGCACGGGTGGTTCAATAATCGTCGATCTGTGGAATGGAACATATCATTTCAGTGTGATTGGAACACCGATTTGGTATAATGACACAGGTGGATCCTTTATAATTTCAGGTTCGGAGGAAAAAATAACAATCATATTTAGCTGGAATTCATCTGCCGCAGAACATGAAAGTAATAATATTGCATTTCCACCCGGAGGCATGCTTTACATATACGCAGCCTCAACTGGAGGAGCATGGCCAGCTCAAAGCGTTTCCTACACACCTGCACTGATTGTTGGAAATTCGATCGTTGTAATAGGCCAGTCAAAGAACAACACCGGGTCTTTTATAACATATGCCACATATTATTCATTTGCAGGTATAAGGATACCATTTTCTGGAAATTATAGCGCTTATAATATTTATTCATTTTCAAGCGTTTTCAAAACTAACGTATCGGGAAAATTTTCTTTACCGTACGACGCCTTTGTGGTGCTGGTTTCTTCCACTTCTGCTGTTACATATCTTCCAAATGAAACAATTTCATCCTCATTGCCCTTCAAAATAGATTCTAAAACAGCAGTGGGAAATTATACTACAGGTGCCATTATTGCGAGTGCATGGGCAAAGCCCGGAAATTATTCTGTCACTGTTGGTTACTCCGGATATGCCAATGTCAATGCCATGGGACTGTGCATTTACGTATTCTATATGGGATATAATGTATCATTCAGGGAAAATGGTTTACCTTCGGGTTCAAAATGGTATGTGAACATGAGCAACGGAAAATCCTATTCCGGAAGTGGACAGATTATATCATTCATGTTGCCAAATGGTACATATTCTTATACAGTATCAACTTCTGACAAAAATTATGTGCCTACAACACAGAGTGGAAAGTTCAGTGTTAACGGAAAACCGGATATCATAAACATAACATTTAATGCCGTGGAATTTAAGGTATCGTTTATTGAGAAAGGGTTGCCTAACGGGACGGAATGGTATGTGGGAATATCAAATCAGACATATACATCCTCATATAACAGCATATCATTTTCCGAAATGAATGGAACGTATACTTACAATGTAAATTCAGCCAGTAAAGAATATAAGCCTGTGATTTCATCAGGTTCATTTACAATAAATGGCAAAAATATTGTCATAAATGTAACATTTGTTACTGTAACATATAAAATAACATTTTCGGAAACTGGACTGCCGAACGGTACTGTATGGTATGTGAACATGAGCAACGGAAAATCTTATTCGTCAAATACAAGCACAATAATATTTGTACTCATGAACGGTTCTTATTCCTATGTTATTGAGGATTCCAATAAAAATTATTCCCCCTATCCTGAAAAGGGAAATTTCACGGTAATAAATTCCAGCATAGAAATTTTGATAAGATTTAATCTTGTAAAATTCAGTGTTATATATATTGAAACTGGTCTGGCAAATGGAACGGAATGGTATGTTAAACTGGGTAATGAAACTGAATTCTCATATTCAAATAGATTGGTATTTTCATTTCCAAATGGAACTTACAATTATGTTATAGGGACAGTGCCGGGATATAATTCATCGCTGAAAACAGGAATAATCAAGATTAATGGATCAAATATAACGGTAAATGTCACATTTTATCAGATCAAATATATGATAATCTTCAGCGAATCTGGCCTGGAACCTCAGACACAGTGGTATGTTACAGTAGGAAACATTACGCATAGTTCAACAAATTCAACGATAATATTCTACGAACCGGATGGATCTCATGTTTATGAAATATTACCAATTCCGGGATACAGAACAGATGTTTATTCAGGAACCATTGTTGTAAATGGAACTTCTCTGAACATATCTGTTAAATGGACTCTCATGAAATACAGTATAATGATAAAAGAGACCGGGCTTCCAAATGGAACAGAATGGTATGTTATTTTAAAGGGTAAAACCTTTTACGGTGAAAATTTAAACGTAACATTGAATATTACCGGGAATATCATTCAGATCAGTGAACCAAATGGATCATATATATTTTACAGCGAAAAATATCTTCAAGGAAAAACTGGCATGAGGTATATTTCCACAGTCTATGAAGAAATAGTGTACGTAAATGGATCAGACGTGTCAATTAACATTTCGTATGAAATTCAGTATTATCTTTCAATGATATCCTACCCATCAAATGGTGGAATATTACTTCCCCTGAGTGGATGGTACAATTCAACCACAACCATAAAAATTGAAGAGATACCGAATAAAACATTCGAATTTGTCTCATGGTCAGGAACGGGAAATGGCAGTTATACAGGATCAAAGAATAATGTTACCATAAAAATAAATGGACCCATAACAGAAAAGGCAATTTTTATTAAAACATACGGCATAAAATTCTTTGAGAATGGGTTGCCTGAGGGGACGGGATGGTTCATAAACATATCGGATAAATCATACATATCTTATAGCAATTTTATTCTGGTCAATGTTACAAACGGTTCTTATGTTTACATAGCTGGCACGTTAAATAAGAGATATTCTTCATATGGAGGATCCTTTACAGTAAATGGTTCAGGAAAGATTATAAATATTACTTTTAAGCCGGTGCAATTTTCAGTAACGTTCACTGAGAATGGTCTGCCTTGGAATACCACATGGACTATCATTATAAATAATACATCAGAATCAGGAATGGGAAATATAACAGTATGTGAAATGAACGGTACATATTCATTTGAAATACAGCCTGTCAGAGGTTTTAATTCAAGCATATATACTGGAACATTATATGTGAACGGTAAAAATATAACTGTAAATGTCACATTTTATCAGATCAAATATATGATAATCTTCAGGGAAACAGGACTGAATTCTGGCTCCAACTGGTCAGTTTCACTTGATAACATTACAGAATCAACGATGAATGAATCTATTATTTTCATGGAACCAAACGGTACATATCATTATTCTGTTTTCTCATTATCGGGATATAGGATAAACAATGCATCAGGAACTGTCATCGTAAATGGAAATTCAATAATAAAAACAGTTACATTTAACATAATACTGTATCCAATAAAATTAGTTGAAAAGGGCATTTCTAATGGTACCCAGTGGTCGGCCACGTTAACGGGAAAAACATTTACGGGCAAGTATGTAAACCTAACATTGAACTCTACCAATGATACCATTATTTTCATGGAACCCAATGGATCCTATTTCTATGTCATTCATTTACCATCAGGTTATCAAGTAACAACCAGAATGGGAAAAATCAATATTTCGGGAAACATGACAATTGAAACAATCCCTGTTTCACAGAATTTCAGTTATCTTCCTGTTATAATTGCTCTGATTATCATTATATCTGTAATTGTGGTTGCATTTTCGATACTCTCATTTAAAAAGAGAAAAAAATAACCTTTAAATATTGGAAACTCGTGAGTAAATTAATTTAGTAAATTTATTTAAATTTATTAAAAAAATTTTCTGTTGAGGGAAGTCCTTATATCTCCTCCCTGAAGGTCGGAGTTTTACTGCTTCCCCCAAACCCCTAACTTTTCTATAATAGAGTAATGTAATATTTTTATCACTGTGTGATATATTAACTCCATGGATGGGATAATACTGGCCGGGGGGTTTGCGAGGAGATTATTACCAATATCAGAGTTCATTCCAAAACCATTATTACCTGTAAATGGAAGACCACTTATTGACATCATTATAGATAAGCTGGGAGATTTAAATGTAGAAAACATAACAATTTCAATAAATAAAAAATATGAAAAAGAATTCAATTATTACAAATCTTGCAGAAAGGATAAAAAATTAGATATTCTGGTGGAGCCAACGATGAAGGAAGAGGAAAAATTCGGTGCAGTTAAGGGCATACATTATGCCATGCAGCATGCTGGCAATAAAAGATATTTTGTTATTGCCGGTGACAATTATTTTGACTTTGATCTTAAACCTTTCCTTGATTTTGTTTTAAAGAATGATAAAATAACCATTGTTGGGTACGACATGAAAAACATGGAACTGGTCAGACAGTACGGTGTATTTTCCCTGGAAGGAAACAGAATAATGGATTTCGTGGAAAAACCGGAAAACCCGGTTTCATCCCTGATAAGCACGGGGATCTACTATTTTCCGGAAGATTCAATAAACCTTATTGAAAAATATCTGAAAGAAACAGGAAATAAAGATCAGATAGGAAAACTGATTCAATGGCTTATAAAGAAAACTGATGTATACGGAATAATACTGAAAGGAAAATGGGTAGACATAGGCAATCTTGATGCCTACCGAGAACTCTACAATTCTTTTTTACCATGATTGAATAAAGATATGATAAATATTTTTTACCTATTCTGATAAAAATATAAGTAAATTATCTAATTTGAAAATCATTTTAATATATCAAATTGATAGTTTATTTTACCAACAAAAAAAGGGGTGCTGGCATGATAGAGAATGTTGTAAAGAGAGACGGTTCAATAGTTCCATATGACAGAAAAAAGATCATAAATGCAATTTACAGGGCAATGAAGGCTGTAAATATAGAGGATTATAACTCCGCAGAGAGATTGACAGGGGATGTTGAAGAAAGGATTATAAATTCAGGATTGAGTACGCCCAAGGTTGAGGAGATACAGGATATTGTTGAAGAAGTTCTGATGATAAGGGGATATACTCAGGTAGCAAAAGCATACATAATATACAGGGAGAAGAGAAGGAGAGTTAGGGAATTAAAGAAGGCCCTGGGTGTCAAGGATGATTTAAAAATGTCGCTGAATGCGATAAAGGTTTTAGAATCAAGGTATCTTTTAAAGAATGAAAAGGGGGAGGTTATAGAAACACCAAAGCAGTTGTTTGAACGTGTTTCACGATATATATCACTCGTTGACATTTTATATTTTCCCGAAATTTATGATGTGGAGGGAAAACAGCCCAGCAGGGAGGTAAAGGATGTTGAAAATCACAATCTCAGTTACTGGGAATATGACATGCTGAAGAGGGCATATTCAACACTTTCCAGCGAGGGAAGAATGAAGGTTTCGTTTGATGATGTTATATCTCTATTAAGCAGGAATGAAAGGAAAATATACGAAACACAGATGAAATTCTACACCCAGCTTTCATCCCTCAAATTTTTACCCAATTCACCAACCCTGATGAATGCAAATACTGAAATAGGTCAGCTTTCAGCATGTTTTGTGATTCCCGTAGAAGATTCCATGGAAAAGATTTTTGATGCAGTTAAATATGCCGCACTGATTCATAAATCTGGTGGAGGCACCGGATTTTCATTTTCAAGATTGAGACCCAAAGGAGATATAGTAGGATCAACAAAAGGCGTTGCCTCTGGTCCACTGAGTTTCATGAGGGTATTTGATGTAGCAACCGATGTTGTAAAACAGGGTGGGAAAAGGAGAGGCGCAAACATGGGAATACTGAGGGTTGATCATCCTGATATATTTGAATTTATTACAAGCAAGGATTCTGAAAATAAAATACTTACCAATTTCAACATAAGTGTTGCTGTAACTGATGAGTTCATGAAAGCGCTGAAAAACAATTCCTCATATCCGCTGAGAAATCCAAGGACAGGGGAAGTAATAAGGTATATTGATGCAAGAAAAGTGTGGGACATACTCATACAGCATGCATGGGCCACGGGAGATCCAGGGTTGATATTCATTGATGAGATCAACAGAAAAAATCCAACTCCTCATCTTGGAAACATAGAATCAACAAACCCGTGTGGTGAGCAACCACTCCTTCCGTACGAATCATGTAATCTGGGATCCATAAATTTAAGCAAATTTGTTAAGGAAAATGGGGATGTTGACTGGGAATCCTTAAAGGAGACCGTCAGGATTTCCGTTCATTTCCTTGACAATGTAATTGATGCAAACAAGTACCCATTAAAACAGATAGAGGAAATGACAAGAAAGAACAGAAAGATAGGTCTTGGAGTTATGGGTTTTGCCGAGATGCTGATCAAGATGGGTATACCATACAACAGCGATGAAGGTCTTGAAACTGCAGAAAGGGTAATGAAATTCATAAATGACGTGAGTCATGAAATGAGCATTGAACTGGCTGAGACCAGGGGCGTTTTCCAGTCATGGAAAGGTTCGACATGGGAGAAGGCGGGAATAAAAATCAGGAATGCTACCACAACGACAATAGCACCAACGGGAACAATATCTATCATTGCAGATACGAGTTCATCCATTGAACCTCTTTTCGCGATAGCGTTTATAAGGAATGTACTGGATGGACAGAAATTGCTTGAGATAAACCCGTTATTTGAAGAATATGCTAGGAAACATGGATTCTATTCTGAAAGTTTGATGGTTGAAGTTGCAAAGACAGGATCATTACAGCATCTGGATATACCTGAAGACGCGAAGAAGATATTCGTTACATCTCATGATATTGATCCGGAATGGCATGTTAGAATGCAGGCTGCATTTCAGAAATATACGGACAATGCAGTATCAAAAACAATTAACATGAGGAACGAGGCAAGAATAGAGGATGTGGAAAAGGCATATCTTATGGCATATGAGCTTGAATGCAAGGGAATAACGGTTTACAGGGATGGAAGCAAGAGTGTCCAGGTTCTGGAAAAGGGAACAGAAAAGAAGGAGGAGAAAAAGGAAAAGGTCAGAACAGAGGATATAGATATAACATTAAAAACAAAGGTAGAGGATAAATATCTTCATGTAGACAGTACGTTTGATGCTGCCTGCCCGACAGGAAAATGTGATCATTGACTATGAAACTTTTCGTGGTAAACATAGACATGGCAGGTCTTGGCCTGCCTGCAAAATATTTTCATATTCATGATAAGGTTCTTTTTGTAAGCAGGATTTTAAAATATGATGGGCAGAGGATTGCATACATGGCAGAATTGAAAAGAAATGACTTTGTCGAAATGGATGAAATAAATAAAAAAAGAGAAGTCATAATGGAAAAATACAACATAGAGGATTTTGAGATAATTGATTCAGATGAGAGAACGGAAACATATGATGTTCTGATCATTCAAAGGATGCCTGAATTATTCACAAGAATATATTCGCTGATGGATTATTCATCCTTCATAACCACACCCATGGTAATAGGAAAGGAAAAAATTATGTTGAGCGTTATTTCAAAGGAACAGACTGCTTCCATGATATCTTCCCTTCTGGATGATCTTAACATAAAATATGAGGTTTTAAGGAAGGTGAACCTTTCAAGGGAAATCAAATTCAACCCGAGGCAAATGGAAATAATAACCGTGGCCATAAAGAAGGGATATTACGAAATACCAAGAAAGATAAAAATGAACCATCTGGCGGAGGAATTCGGAGTATCGATAACCGTAATAGAGAGGGTTCTGAGAAAAGCTGAATCAATGGCCATTTATGAGATTTTTAAACCTTATCTCTGATTTCAAAAAGCAGGCTCCTCAGGTATTTTCTTTCATCCTCCAGACTTTTTAAACCTATCAACAGGCTTACAAGCGCTCCTGCTATGTTCAGCAGGAGAATGATATGTCCTATATTTCCTGTTGTTGTGAAAAGAATAATTACGGATAAAACTATCCCAAAGACATTTCCTATCATCGTGTATAAGAAATAAAGCATGGTGAAAACTCCTGCGTTTATTCTTCTTCTTACATTTATTATATCCTGATATATCTGTATTTTATCGTATATATCCTTTATCTGATTCATACTGCATGTATTGGATTTCATCAAATCCTTGATCTCGGAATCGAGGATGTATATTTTTGCAGCTATTTCCTCTTCTTCTGGGAGATCCTCTATTCCTATTATTCTTTCAAGAATGTTCTTTAATATTCCATAGGGAGTTTTCGTAATGGATATTAATAAATATCATTATTTATAATATTTTATTTGTGTTCAATGGATACATTTTTTATTCAGTATTGTTATGTTTAACTCGTGAAATATTTTCCCTATAAGTTCAGGCCTTACCAGCGAGAAATGGTGAGGAGCGTGGAAGAAGCCCTCAAAAACGGCACTCATCTTGTGATGGAGGCTCCTACTGGAATTGGAAAAACGGTGGCAGTTCTGGCGCCTTCCATAGAATTTGCCATTGACAATGATATGAAAGTTCTTTATTTAACGAGAACAAATTCACAGCAGGAGCAGGTGATTAAGGAAGCAAAACAGCTAAGAAAATTCTATGATTTCAATGCGGTTTCCGTAATGGGCAGGAGGACATACTGTTTATACCTGAGGGATTCTAAAATCGTGGACATAAACAATGAAGAAATAACAGAAATGTGCAACAGATTAAAAAGGGGTGTTGAAAATTCAAAGATTTGCAAATATTTTATTAACTTTCAGAATCATGAATATGATCTGATCAACAGGTTTGAATCCCCCGCAACATTTGACGAACTGATAGATATATCAAAGGAATATGATGCATGCCCCTATGAGGTAATGAAAAGACTCTCATCAAGGGCACATTTGATTGTTATGCCATACATATATTATTTCAATGATTTCATAAATGAGATTATAGTTGAGTGGACAAACCTTGAACTGTCTAAAACAATAATAATTGTGGATGAGGCACATAACCTTCCCGATTTTGCAAGGGATCTCAGATCTGAAAGGATGACCATGAAAACAATAGCAAATGCTGAAAGGGAATTGAAAACTCATGGGTCCGATTCCATTGGGAATCTGAACCTGATTGATTTCATGGGGTTTTTAATGGAAACGCTAAACGATCTGACTGCCGATGTGGTGGATGATAAAAGGCTGAACAGGGATAATTTTCTCGACATCATTAAAAGGTATATTCATGATACGGATATCTTTGAGATCATAAATTTCATGGAAAAATATGCAGAGAACCTCAAATCATTCATGATTGCAAAGGGAGAGGTTCCAAGGTCATACGTTGGCAGGATAGCGAAGTTTCTTGAAAAGATGTTCATTGAAGAAAACAGTGATATATTTTACATAGTTGGCAGGGATATTGGTCCCTATCTGGAGATTTTTGCCGTGGATCCAAGACCTGTGACATCAAAAATTGAAAGGGCATATTCTTCCATACACATTTCCGGAACACTGACACCCATCAACGATTATGTTTCAACAGTTTTTTCAAAAATCAAACCCGGTGAAAAACAGTTTCCATCACCCTTTCCAAAAGATAATCTTAAAGTGTACTATGTCAATGATGTTACAACCAGGTATGAAGACATTGCGATCAACATTGATGTTCTCATGAAGATGGCAGATTACATTTCCAGAATAATAAGGATGAATTATAATACCCTTGTTCTCTTTCCGTCTTACAGGATTATGGACAAAATAATGGAATTTGATCTGCAGTATTCCGGTGAATTCTACAGGGAAAAGCAGAACATGAGCCAGACAGAGTTCAATGATATGATTGGCAGGTTCAGGAGAAAAGGTGGAACGATATTTTCATCATTCGGTGGGAGGATTGCCGAGGGCATGGATTTTCCGAACGGGCAGATAGAGATTACCATAATTGCAGGTATTCCATATCCCAAACCCAGCGAAAGGATGAAGATCATGGAAGAATATTACGAAAAGGAATTTGACAAAAACAAGGTATTCAATATACTTTACAGGTCACCTGCATCGAGAAAAATGAGACAGGCCCTTGGCCGGATGATAAGATCAGAAAATGACAGGGGTTTAGGGTTCATTCTGGACAGAAGGGCAAAAAAATTTTCTGATTATATAAAAATGACAGAATCAAAAAATGTTGAAAATGAGATTTCAAAATTTTTTGAAGTAAAAATTTAAAAGAAAATTGCAATTGTATTTTTATGGTTGTTGTAAGGATAGATAAAATGAGAATAAGAAGTCTAACAGGACTTGATGATATTTCAGACATTATTGAAATACTTGGAGGGGATATAAAAAGGGAGGATGAAAACAGCTGGGACCTCGAATTTTATCCCGATAGACCCGATCTGTATTCTCTTCCTGGCCTTGTACTTAATATCAGGCAGATCATACAAGGTAACCCCGTAATGAGAAGTTTGAAAAACGGGAATATAAAATTGTATGTGGATAAGGATGTTGTCAATATAAGACCATACATAGGGGGGGCTGCAATAAGGGGCATTAACATCGATGATTATGTAATAAGGGAAATAATGGACATGCAGGAAAAATACCATTCCACCATAGGCAGGAACAGGGAAAGGATTGCTATAGGGATCCATGATCTTGACAAGGTTCATCCTCCTTTTTATTACAGGGCTATCAGGCCTGACGAAATAAGGTTCAAGCCTCTGGGATACGATAAGGAAATGGATCTAAATGAAATACTGGAAAAACATGAGAAGGGAAGATCATTTTCATATATTCTGAAGGATAAATCAAAATATCCTGTAATCCTCGATTCTGATAACAATGTTCTTTCATTTCCGCCGATCATTAACGGCAGATTAACGGAAGTAAATGAAAATACAGAGAATATTTTCATTGATGTAACAGGGACAGATCTATTCGCCGTTGTAAATATGATAAACATAATTTCATATGCTGTTCCAGAGTATGGTGGTTATGTGGAAACTGTTGAAATTGTACATCCAAAATATGATACCATTATGCCGAATTTTGAAAGGGAAAAGATGGATCTCGGATTGGATTACATGTCAAAAATTCTTGGTGATATTGACATGAAGGATATAGAGAATGGTCTTAACAAGATGGGATATTTGTTTTCAAGAACTGAAAAAAAGTTTGAGGTCTCCATACCTCCATACAGGACAGATGTGATGCATCAGATCGACGTGGTTGAAGACATAGCTAAGATTTATGGATACAACAGAATATCAAAAAGATTGCCCGAAGTATATTCAATAGGAAAGGAAAACAGGGTTGAATATTATAAGAACAAAATAAGAATGATAATGGTTGGCCTAGGATTCATGGAGGTAACAAACCTCACATTAACTTCGGTGAAAAAAAATTTTAATGATTTTGGCCTTGAGCCAAAAAATTATGCGAAGATCATAAATCCGGTAACAGAAGAACAGAGCATAGTCAGGACATGGCTTTTACCCGGACTGATGGAGATATTGCAGTACAATAAAAGGAGACCTGTTCCACAGAAGATATTTGAGGTCGGTGAAATTTATGATTCGAGGGAATCCATAGATCTTGCAGGGACAATAATTTCATCAAATACATCATTTACGGAAATTAAGGGGGTCGTTGGGAATATCATGGAATCCATGAATGTGAGATGGGAGGTTGAGGAATCTGATTTTCCATTCATGATAGGTGGGAGGCAGGCATGGATTATGGTAAACGGTGAGAGGTGCGGTTTCTTTGGTGAAATTCATCCTGAAATAATTGAAAAATCTGGTCTTGGAAACCCAATGACATCTTTCGAAATGAACATTGAAAAAATATTCCGGGATATATTTTCGGAGAGAATTGAGGACGTCTGAAAAATATTTTAAATTTTTTATAATAAAAATTGTTTCATTGACTGTTCATTTCAACATTTCTGAATTAATATTCTCCACGATCCCGTTAATTTAAAATTAAAGAATTTATTAATCTTAAACATGAAGATAATCAGTGGGCCGAAATCACTCATGCTATCC
Organism: Thermoplasmata archaeon; assembly: GCA_023261745.1. Lineage (GTDB taxonomy): Archaea > Thermoplasmatota > Thermoplasmata > Thermoplasmatales > ARK-15 > JAGDXR01. The sequence goes on from JAGDXR010000050.1 coordinate 14,159, forward strand.
ACAAGGCTTTCTGAAATCATGGATATACCTCTTGCACATACAGAATATAAAAGGTTTCCTGATGGTGAGGCCTATGTAAGAATACATGAAAATCTTGATAAAGAAGATGTCATATTTATACAGAATACACATCCTGATCAGAACATAATTGAATATTTTCTGACCCTTGATGCAATCAGGCAGTATAATGTTAAATCGATAACATCCGTAATTCCATACTTTGGTTATGCAAGGCAGGATAAAAGATTCAATGAAGGAGAACCTGTAAGCGCAAAAACCCTAGCAAAACACCTTTCCATGGATGTTGATAAAATAATTACGGTGAATCTGCACAACCCTGAAATACTTAACTGGTTCAGTGTCCCATCATACGAGATACGTGCAGAAAAATTGCTTGCGAAGTATTTTGAAAAGTTCAATCCTGACATAATTGTGTCACCAGATAAGGGATCCGTTGAAAGGGCAAAACTGCTTTCAGAACTCATAAACAGACCTTACATATCATTTGAAAAGAGGAGGCTTGATGCCGAACATGTTGAAATATACACGGGGGATATAGATGTCTCAAATAAGACTGTGGCAATAATAGATGATATGATTTCCACGGGTGGCACGATAGCTACAGCATCAAATGTTTTAAAGAACATGGGCGCAGCAAAAATCGTCGTTGGATGTGTGCACGGATTATTTGTGGGAAATGCTTTAAACAGGCTTCAGGCAACGGTAGATGTGCTTTTTTCAACGGACACAATTGAAAATGAAAAGAGCGTTGTTACTGTTGCGGACGAAATTTCAAAAACGATAAGAAATTCATGAAAACCTGATAAAATCCTTTTCGAAATATTTTTGCAGTGCTTCAGGCACATATATTCCTTCCTTTGTCTGGAAATTTTCTATTATGGCAACAAGGGTTCTTGTGGTTGCTATTGCTGTGCTGTTCAGCGTATGAGGAAAATAATTTCCATTTTTACCCCTCACCCTTATGTTGAGTCTTCTGCTCTGGTATTCCTTGACATTGCTTGCACTGACAACCTCCCTGAATTTCCCCTGGGCAGGCATCCATACCTCAATATCATATTTTTTGCTTGCTACATTTCCCAGATCCCCGCTGCAAATGTTTATTACCCTGTATGGCAGATTCAGTTTCTGGTAAAATTCCTCCGCATTCTTTAAAAGAAATTCATGGAATTTTTTTGATTCTTCCGGATGGCAGTAGACAAACTGTTCAATTTTGTTGAACTGATGAACCCTGAAAATACCCTTTGTATCCTTTCCATGCGAGCCTGCCTCCCTCCTGAAACATGGGGATATGCCGGCATAAAGTTTTGGCAGATCTTTCTCTTCAAGTATTTCATCCATGTGATATGATGCGAGCGCATGCTCAGATGTGGCTATGAGGTAAAGATCATCATTTTCTATTTTATATATAGTATCCTCAAATGCGGATAGATCAGTGGCCCCTTCCATGGCCCTCCTGTTCAGCATGAATGGTGGTTCAAATATAACGAAACCTTTATCTATCAGACTGTTCAAAGCGAACATTTCGAGTGAAAGTTCAAGCTTTACAAGATCCCTCTTTAAAAAATAGAATCTTGAACCTGAAACCCTGCCCGCCCTCATTGTATCAGCAAGATCATATTTTTCAATGATATCATAATGGCTTACCGGCCTTTCATTCAGTATTTCATATTCCATTGAATTTCTGCTATCTTTTTTAAATGTTTCAAGATCCTCGGTGTATACCTTTGCCCTGCCCCAGAATTTTATGGGTACATTGTCATTTTCATCCTTTCCATATGGAACATCATCATCCAGAATGTTTGGTATATTCCATATCAGCCTGTCCCTCTGATTTTTTAAATCTTCGACGATCTTTTCTATTTTTTCTATGTCTTCATTTATTTTATTCACTTCATCTTTTAATGAAGATACTTCCTCCCCGTTTCTTATTTTAACCGTTATCTCCCCAACCTTCCTGTTCTTTAAATTCCTCAATTTTTCCAATGTCTGAAGATTTTCCCTCCATAACCTGTCCATTTCAAGCACCCTGTCAACGATCTTCTCATCCTGGTTTCTTTTTCTCTGACTTTCCCTGACAATTTCGGGGCTGTTCCTTATAAGGTTTATGTCGATCATTATCCATTCAAATTGAATTCAGTATTAAAAATTAATTGGTTAATTAAAAGATAAAATTTATATATGATTTTTGTCATCTTTTGGTATGACAAAATTCCAACGGAGGTATGATTAAATATGAAAAGTTTAATTAAGAATGCTATAGGAATAGATCCGGATGAACTGCAAAAGGTTCAAAAGCCTTCTGTTGAAAGCAGCAGTGTTAGACAGAATATCCCCAAGATAACAGCTCCCCAGGCAGGCAGCCCAGATGACATTGAACTGCAGAAGTTTGTTGAACAGATGAATGTTGGTATAAAGATTGTTGGATGCGGTGGTGGCGGTTCAAATACCATAACAAGGCTATCAACATCAGGGATTGTTGGAGCACAGCTTATAGCGGTAAATACTGATGCACAACATCTTTTAAGGGTTTCAGCTGAAAAAAAGATACTCATAGGCAAGAGGCTTACAAAGGGTCTCGGTGCAGGGGCGGATCCAAGAATAGGTGAAGAGGCGGCAAAGGAACAGGATGAGGATCTGAGGAATGCCCTTCAGAGATCCGATATAGTTTTCGTCACGGCCGGCATGGGCGGTGGAACGGGTACAGGTTCAGCACCATACGTTGCCCAGATAGCCAAGGAGGTTAACCCTGGATCACTGGTCATAGCCGTTGTCACACTGCCATTCTCTGCCGAGGGTAAATTGAGGATGGAACAGGCATTATACGGCCTTGACAGACTCAGGAGATTTGCCGATACAACCATAGTTATACCGAATGATAAACTGCTGGAAATCGTGCCAAGACTGCCACTCGACCAGGCGTTCAAGGTTGCAGATGCCGTATTGATGGAAGCATTGAAGGGATTGACCGAGATCATAACAAAGCCAGGACTGGTAAACATCGATTATGCGGATATTAAGACCATAATGTCGGATGGTGGAGTCGCCATGATTGGAATAGGAGAATCTGAGGATTCATCTGACAGGGTTACCACGGCAGTCAATGATGCAATAAATTCACCTCTGATTGAGGCAGACATTAAGGAGGCAAAGGGTGCTCTGGTAAGGATCGTCGGTGATCCAAACATGTCTGTATCGGAGGCACAGAAAGCTGCAGAAATTATTCAGAAAAACATAAGCCCGAATGCAAGGCTTATATGGGGAGCAAGCATAGATCCAGAACTGCAGAACATTGTCAAGGTGCTCGTAATACTTACAGGAGTTAAGAGTCCGTATATACTGGATGGAAAAACATCGCTTCAGGATATGAAAAAGGCAGCAAAAATAAAATCACTGGATACTATGATAGATACACTTTAAAAATAAAAAAATAAAAATTTTAAATTTTTATTCATTTATATTTTATTACCTTGCTTGGCCTGAATACGAATTTGTTCTTCTGAGGTACGTTTATAACCTGTTTTGTCCTCGGGTTTTTGGCCTTCTTTGACTTCTGTATCTTCCTCATGAATACCCCAAACTGCTTTATTGCAACCTTGTCCCCTTTGTTCACCCTGTCAATGATCTCCTTGAAAAGGGTATCCAGAACAGCCTTTACGTCCTTCTCTTTCAGTCCGGTCTTCTTTGCTACTGATTTCCTTAGGTCTGTTATTCCAACCATGTAAGATCCACCCAGTGACGTACATTGATATTTTTATATATAAACTTTATGCTAAAAATACCACGATAAATTCACATTTAACATAATTTGAAATGAATTTATTTACCCTGAATACTTTTGGAATAAACGTTGCTGACTATGATCTGGACTAATTTTGCAGCTAACATGGATGTGTTACCGTTGTCAAATGGAGGGGATATCTCAACTATATCTGCCCCGACTATTTTATCCGCAAAACTTTCAATGATTTTTCTTACATCCCATGGGGTGAGACCAAAAGGTTCGGGTGTTGCAACACCCATTGCGTATGATGGATCTATGCCGTCCATATCTATTGAAAGATATATCCTCATATCCTTAAAATGATCCTTCAATCCTTTTACTGCATTTTCAATACCATTTTTACTGACTTCTTCAGAAGATATTTTAAAATAATTCTTGAAATTCATGTCATTGTATTCTTCAGGGCTCACAGATCTTATTCCTACTGTGGCTATCCTGTCCTTTCCAAGAATTTCATACGATCTTCTTGCAACACATGCATGGCTGTATTTTACGCCAAGGTATTCATCCCTGAAATCTGTATGTGCATCTATGAATAATATACCTATATCCCTTTCCCTTATTGCCCTTGCAATGCCTGCCGTTATCGAATGTTCACCGCCAAGCATGATTGGTATTTTGCCGTCATGAAAAATATTTGATGCATGGAAATGGACCTCCTCTATGGCGTCTTCTGGCATTCCAGATTCATCAAGATTGCCCATATCGTGCATCCTTGCATCTCTCATATCAAATCCATTCTCGTAAACAAGAGATTCAAGGTTTACCGAAACTTCCCTTATGGCATTGGGTGCAAACCTGGCCCCTCCCCTGTAACTAGTTGTCCCATCAAATGGAACACCAAAAATAACAAAGTTTGCGTTTTCGTAATCGTACACTGCATCGGCAAATCTCAACAATGAGGCCATTTTACCTGACTATTTTTCTTTTACCCATTGTTTCCCAGTACTGAACCTGCTGGCCCTGCTGCAGCTGGCCTTTCAGTTCCTCAGGTATTGGTAGTTCGAACGTTTCAAATGTCTCGGTATCCATTATCTGGGCGGTTTCGCCCATTATCGCTATTATCTGTCCGGTTTTTTTGTCTATTATGGGCATCTTTACCTTGTGTTTTACAGGATATACCACACTTCTCTTCTGATCGTCAAACAGTCCAATTGCAACTATTCTTGCCTTGGCTTCACCATGCTTGCCAGGTTTTGATGTTGTGAATTCAACTATCTTGCATGGTTCTTCATCTATGACAATATAACTGCCTTCCCTGAGCTCCCTCACTTCTACGTCTTTCCATGACATTTTTTCACCTTTTTATTGTTAATTTTTTCTATAATTTTAAATTTTTCTTTTAAAATTAAAAATTCTTTTTCTATAAAATTATATATTTTTATGCATTTCTGATAGAAAGGTGGTTTGAATGAAAAGGGATATCCTTTCAGTATTAGACATGAAGAATGATTTGGAAGAACTGATAAACTTTGCAATGGAAGTAAAGAAGAATCCGGGCAAGTATTCGGAATCTCTGAAACAGAAAAGCCTAGCAATGATTTTTGAAAAACCCTCCACAAGGACAAGAACGAGCTTTGAAGTCGCAATGACACAGCTTGGAGGGCATGCACTTTACATGAATCCAAAGGATCTTCAGCTTGGCAGGGGAGAGACAATAGAGGATACGGCCAGGGTCCTGAGCAGGTTTGTGAATGGGATAATATATAGGGCATTTGACCACAACATGATGATTACCCTGGCAAGGAATTCAACCGTACCTGTAATAAACGCACTGGATGATTATGAACATCCAGCCCAGATACTGGCTGATCTTCTTACCGTAAAGGAAAAGAAGGGTAAATTGAAGGGTTTGAAAATATCATTCATAGGTGATGGAAACAACGTTGCAAGGTCATTGATGTTTGGATGTGCGATAGTGGGTGCAGATTTTTACCTCGCAACACCCAGGGGATTTGAACTAAAAAATGATGATATAGAAAAAGCAAAGTCCGTGGCAGGAAATAAATCAAAAATTGTAATAACAAACGATCCTGTTGAGGCAGCAAAGGACGCCGATGTCATCTATACCGATGTCTGGGTCTCAATGGGAGAGGAATCCCAGAGAGAAGAGAAGGAAAAGATTTTCAGGAATTATCAGATAAATGCAGAACTGGTAAAACACGCAAAAAAGGATTACATTTTCATGCACTGTCTCCCCGCACACAGGGGCCTGGAGGTAACAGGAGATGTGATTGATGGTCCCAACAGTGTTGTGTTCGATGAGGCGGAAAACAGGCTCCATGCACAGAAGGCCATGCTCATAAGATTACTCTCCTAAACCTTTCTTTTAAACATTTTTTCAATTTCATCCTTTTCCAATTTTACCATAGTGGGCCTTCCATGAGGGCAGTTGTATGGGTTGTTACATTTCATGAGCGAATGGACAAGGTTTTTCATTTCTTCATATGATAATTTGTCGCCGGCCATTATCGCTCCCCTGCAGGCCATAAGGGATGCTATCCTGTATTTTTCTTCATCCGTTATATCTTTCTGGTTCAGTTCCCTTATTCTCATGATCCCTTCATTCAGAACTCCCCTTATATCTGAATCACCAAAAATATCGGGTATTTTCCTGACAACGGCAATGGTTTCATAAATGTCCATTTCAAAACCGATATCTTCGAATACTTTTCCATATTCTTTCAGGATCTGGATGTCCGATGGATCCATTTCTATGTCCAAAGGATTTAGAAGAACCTGTTTTTTGTCATTCTTCATGGAATACAGGATTCTTTCTGCCCTTATTCTTTCGTGGGCAGCATGTTGATCAACAATCAGAATTCCATCGCCAACATCGCATATTATGTATGTATTCAATACCTGACCGATGACATTTATGCCTTTCAGACCCGGAATGTTATCCTCAATAGCCTTCTGCATGGTTCTTTTTTCAACGGGCAGCGTTTTCTGTGTTTCAATCCTCATGTTTTTTATTTCAAAATTTCTCACATCCGGGCTCAGTGAGGGAATCATGTTTTCGTTCTGAAATATCTTTTCTATTGCGCTGGATATTCCCTGAAATACTTCATACTCGTTCACAAACCTGACCTTTGTTTTTGATGGATTGACGTTTACATCCACCAGGGAAGGTTCTATCCTGATATCTACTATTGTGACAGGATACTGTCCGTGAAATATATGGGATCCATATCCATAGAGTATGGATGGAATGAACGGTGAAGCGCTGACAGGCCTGGAATTCACATATACAAATATCTTCCCCGGACGCCTCTCAAAATAGGTTTTGGTGGTGAGAATCCTTATTTTCATATTACCATTTTCAAACTGTCCTTCCTTTAAATCTCTGGCTATATTATTTCCGAATAGATATGATATTCTTTCAATCCTGTTTTTTGTGCCGGGCAATTCATATATCAATTTTGAATTATTGTCAATGCTGAATTTTATTTCATTGTAATATACTGCATACTGTAAGAATACATCCATAATATCTTTCAGCTCAAGGGACTGGGACCTGAGAGTTTTTTTCCTTGCTGGAAGGTTACCGAAAATGTTCCATACCTTTATCAGTGTCCCCTTCCTGGGTGAGGACTTTTCCACATCCATTATCTCGCCAAACTTGATCTTTATTCTGGTTGAAGGTGTTTCATATGTCTCACCCGTTTCAATAATAGATTCGCTCACGGATGTTATTGAATGCAGTGCCTCACCCCTGAACCCGAATGTCCTGATGCTCCTGAGATCATCCTTTGAATATATTTTACTGGTTGCATGCCTCTTTATTGAGAGGAGTGCATCCTCATCAGACATTCCCGTGCCGTTATCCTCCACCGAAATGCTATCCTTACCGCCAGATGTGAGCTGAACCTTTATTGAGGATGAAGCAGCATCTATTGAATTTTCTAACAGTTCCTTTACGATGTTTGCAGGCTTTTCAACAACCTCACCAGCAGCTATAAGTGAAACCGTTTCCTGGTCCAGTAACCTTATCTTTCCCATCGATTAATTATAAATTCTATTTGAATAAAACCTTTTTTAATTTTTAAAGGGCCGGGACCGGGAATCGAACCCGGGTCTAGGGATCCACAGTCCCCAAGGATTGCCACTACCCCACCCCGGCCATGCACCCACAAATATCACATATCTGATAATTAACTTTTTCATTTTTCCATGAATGATTTTATTTTCTCGGATACTTCATCGGGGTTTTCAGTTATCAGTGAATGGCCACCGTGAATGTATTCAAATCTGCATTCCGGAAATATTTTTTTCATGTTTTCATGATATTCTTTTCCAAAGATTTTGTCATTTTCTGCAATGATTGATAAACATTCCTTTTCACTGTATAGATTTTCAATATTAAAATTCATGAATGTTTCAGCAATGTATGAAAACCTTGAAAAGTCATATTCATTTTCTTCCTCAAATGCCCTGACGGATTCGAAATTTTTCCTTAGATATTCCTCATCATATGCGTATTTAAATGTCTCATCAGGATCTGATACCCATGAGGATATGATATCTATTATTTTATCATCTATCCTTGTTGTGGGACTTATAAAGATTCCTCTGTCAACCCTTTCAGATTTAATGGTAAAATATTCTGCTATCAGCGCGCCCAGACTGTGTCCCAAAACTGAGAATCGTGTCAATGAAAGATTTTCCATCAGACTCTCCAGATATTTCACAAGTTCATCAATTTCAAATGAAAAATCGGCGCTCTTCCCATGGCATGGAAGATCTATCATTACCCTCGTGTAGCCATTTAATTTCGATGATAAAAATTTCATGTAATTTGAATTGTCCGCAAAACCATGTATCATTAGTATGGGTTTGCCTTTACCTTCCACAATATAGAAAATTTTACCCCTTTCTGTATCAAAAAATCCTTCCATAAAAAATAAAATAAAAAAAAGTATTTATAATTCTTCTTCTGATTCCTCAAGACGCATCTTAAATTCAAAGAGCTGGTCAAGATCCATATTGGTTATATCTACAAGCATCAGTGTTAGGAGAGCTCCAACGAGCATTATTGCTCCATAGGCAAATATTATGGGATATGTTGATGGTCCCAAGGTTTCCGTTCCAAGACCAAGGATGAAAACACCCGTAATTGACCCTAGATTTCCCATGAATGATACAAAACCGTATGTTGTTCCCCTGAACTCAGTCTTGGTCAATTCTGCGGGGAATATGCCAGTTGTTGTTCCAACCATGCCATTGAAAAATTCGGCCATGACAGCGATGAATATCAGATATAAAACACCCGAAGACATCAGATACGGTGCCATCATAAGAAAGAGACCCAGTCCCACAAATCCAATTATCTGGAGGGTTTTTCTTCCCGTAGTATCCACTATGAACATCGTGAATATTGATGATAATACCAGTATTGTCAGGAATAAAGCGGCAAGTTCAGCGAGCAGTGCATTTGAAACGTTAGAGCCATATACCCCCTCTGCGATCATCGGAAGAAACATGCTTATACTGTCGGTTACCATTACATACAAAAACAGTATTATTGAATTTATAATAGTAAATTTCCCGGCCAGACCCTTGAACATGTCTTTTATTATTTCCAAGCCGAGCAGTTTTCCCTTGACCATTTCCCATCTCTCGGATTCCGGCATTTCAAGCCTGAAGTATAATACTATTGCACCAAGTATTAATGGAATGCCAAGCATCAATCTCCATCCCAGTTCATAACTGTTTGGCATAAAGATGAAAACAAATAATGGGACAATCGTCCCGGCAACATAACCTATATTGTCTGCAACGCTCGCAAATGAAAGGAATTTACCCCTAACATCCTTTTTGGCAATTTCTGCAATGTATGAATTGGATACGGGAATATCTGCACCTAAAAGAATTCCCGTGAACAATCTCATGATGAGAATTATCCATAAATTGTCAAGTATTATCTGCAGGGCAACAACTATTATCAGGAAAAACATATCATAGATATATATTGTTCTTCTACCGAATATATCTGCGAGCCAGCCAATTATAAACATTCCTATCATTTCACCTATAAGAAATGCACCCATCAAGAGTGTGATCATTATATCATCATTTTTCAGATTAAACAGAGGGATGAGTATCAGTATTACCCATGTCATGATTGCCGTCTCATATCCTTCAATGAAAATACCCGCCGAAGCCATGAACAGCCTGACTGCATCTGAAGGCTTTTTAAAAGATTCCATACCAATTTTATGAAAATTGATTTATTTAAATTTTTCATCCGGTTTTTTTAAAAAAAATTTCAAAATTCAATTGAAACATTGATTATAAAAAAGTGTTAATACAATGACAAACGCCGCGGGGGAGATTTGAACTCCCGCTCCCTTTCGAGAACCAGCTCTCAAGGCTGGCGCCGTAGTCCGCTTGGCTACCGCGGCCCTGATCACCATAATAATCAAAAGATTAAATAAATTTTTGATGTAAAAATTTTATTGCCTGGGTTTGGGAAAGGAGTAAAGACACACAGCTTTTTTAAGGAGCAGATCAGATCAAATCCTCAAACTCCTTTACAAGGTCAGGGTATTTCTTCTGCACAGCATCAAGAAGACTCTTCACTGAAATTGATGAAAGTTCCACGGATGATACGGCATCAACAAGCTTGTTCAGTGTTTCATCTGAGAGCTCGGATAATTTTTCCTTTGCAAACCAGTTTCTGAGGTTCTTCCTTTCAAATTTTTCCCTTACTTTCTTTTCATAGTTATCAACAAAGAATTCCCTTGATGTATTTCCTGTTCTTATTGCTTCCGCAGCAGCCTCTCCTGCAAGCTTTCCTGAAATGCATGCATTGGCCACACCTCCGCCCGTAATGGGATCTATGAGCCTGGCCGCGTCTCCAACAAGCATTACATTGTCCGTGACAATAGTCTTCGGCATGGAGCATGTGGATACCGCTCCTGTTATCAGCTGTATCGTTTTGCCCTTTTTCAGTCCAGGATGCCTTTCAATGAAATCATCAAGATACTTCTTGACCTCTCCCGGATTCTTTAACTTGTTTAATGCCACACCTATACCCACATTCGCCTCGTCCGCGCCTTTTGGGAATACCCAGACGTATCCACCAGGAGCACAGCTTCCGAGATAGAAATCCGTATAATCCTTATTAAGATCTATACCAACCATCCTGTACTCTATGCATGATACTATGTCTCTCTGATTAAGGAGTGTATTTATTTTGGCCCACCTTCCAACCTGACTCTCAAATCCATCTGCCCCTATGATCACCTTTGCATAAACTTCAACCGTTCCTTCGGGCCTTCTCACTTTTGCTCCGGTAACCCTGCCATTTTCATATATGAGAGATAATGCGGGACTCTTTACCCATATTTCTGCCCCTTCCCTTGCTGCCAGGGAAGCAAGGTATTTGTCGAATTTGTCCCTTTCGATTATATATCCGACTTCGTTTCCGGCCTTTGCAGCACTTAACTTTATATTATTCTTCTCGTCAGGTGAAAATATCCTTGCACCCTCAACCTCATTGGATATCCAGAATTTCTGTGGTTCGATTTCAACCTCTGGCAGCCAGCTCTTGGATATCCCCTCACCGCATCTTACGGGAGACCCTATGTCCGGCCTCTTCTCGATCATCAGGACCCTCAGACCGTTCCTTGCGGCATATCTTGCCGCAGTGCTCCCTCCCGGGCCAGCACCTATTACCAGAACATCGTAATCGTATTTCATTTAAACCACTCCGCCGAAATTGCACCCATAGGGCATACACGTATGCAGAAACCGCATTTTATGCATCTATTTTCATCTATGATTATCCTTGTTTCATCAAGATACATGCAGTTGGCAGGGCATGACCCAACACACGCCCCACAGTAATTACATTTTGAAGTATCAACATTCATCAAAGTCCTTCTACCCCCAGAACGGTTCCATGCCTGTTTCTATATTCCTCGAGTGATATTGCAAATTTCTTTTCTATCTCTGTCCTGTAAACCGGACCTGTATTGTATGCACAGAACGGTATTATCCTTCCATCAGGTGTTGCATAGTGTATGACACATCTCTTCAACCTTTCAAGGTCATAGTTATATTCATCCTGGAAGTGCATTGCACCTATAAATAGAGAATCCCAGTGAAGCTTTCCAAGTGCATCCTTTGTACCTTCCTGGAATATCTCAAGTATTTCCTTTATCTTGAAATGGGATGGTGCCTTTGACTGGTCGTAATATTTCTTGAATATCCTGTAAATTGCCGGATATGTCAATATCTTGGATCTCTTTTCAAACTTTTCCTGCATTATTAGGGGTGTAAGTTCTTCCCAGAGACCCTCAACATCTATGAACCTTGATATTGGAATGACCTTCTTTGAATCATAGTCATTCAGGAGATATGTTGCAGTACCGCAGTGCGGATGTGACGTGAATGCAACATAATATTTGTTCAGGACCTGGCTTGCAAGTTCCGAGAACATCGCCGCAACGGGAATAGGGAAGAAATCTTCCTTTTCAAAATATGTTGTCTGATTCACCAGATCCCTTATCAGGTCTCCCTGCGTGTACCTGCCAACTATAAGCTCTTCCTGTGGTATTCTTCCAGCAAAACTTACAGGCTGATAATTGACTGACCTTATCACATCAAGGTTTTTCAACGCATATTCAATTATCTGACCTACCTCGTCATCATTAACACCCTTCACTATAACTGGCACAAGGACCGTTGCAAGTGGCCTTGGCTTTGTATTTCTCAGATATTCTATTGCCTGCATTTTTTCCTTCAGAAATCCTGGCCTGCCTCTGGTTTTTATGTATGTTGAATCCTTGAAACCATCAAATTGCAGATAAACGGTATGCAGACCCGCATCGAGCATCTTCTGTGCAAAATCCGGTTCATGGGCAAGCCTGACACCATTCGTTGCAACCTGAATCTGTGCAAAACCCAGCTCCTTTGCCTTTTGAATTACCTCTAAAAATTTGGGGTATATTGTAGGTTCTCCCCCCGCAAACTGAACCGCAGGCGTGGGAACTGGTTTTTCATTCCTCAGGGTTTCCATCATCTTTACGATCTGTTCAAATGTCGGCTCGTATACATATCCCGCAGCATTCGCATTCGCAAAACATATCGGGCATTTCAAATTGCACCTGTTTGTGAGGTCAATATTTGCCAGTGATGTATGGCTGTAATGAAGGGTGCAGAGACCACAGTCATAGGGACAGTTGGACCCATTTACATTGGGATTCTGCACCCCCACTCCATCAAGTGCAAATTTTTCATATCTCAGATATACATCAACATCACCAAAATATATATCCCTGAACTCCCCGTGCTCCGGACATGTCTTCTTGTACATTACCTTTCCATTCTCTTCATATATTGTTGCAGGTATAACTTTTTTGCATACGGGACATATTGAAAGCGTTTCCTTGGGCAATCCTTTCTTGAGCTTTGAAGGCTGTATTACGCGCATCTATCCCACCTTTACCTTTGAATTTAAAAAATAAATAAAAGAATTATGTAGTAAGATCAACTACATCTTTTTATTTTTTCCCTGTAATAATTGCAGTATTCACTTACCGGACATATGTCACACCTTGGACTGATTGGCCTGCATATGTTTTTGCCGAATTCAACAAGATATTCATTTATTTTCTTCCAGTATTTTCTGTCAATTATTTCCATGAGAGCCCTTTCAGTTTCCTCTGGATTTCTCGTTTTTACTATGCCTATCCTGTTCATCACCCTGTGAACATGCGTGTCAACCGCAATGTAATCCTTTCCATAGCACACACCAAGAACAATGTTTGCGGTTTTGCTTCCCACACCGGGCAGTTTTAAAAGATCTTCCCTTTTATCTGGAACTCTACCATTGTAATTATCAATGAGTATACCCGCTATATCTTTTATGTGCTTCGCCTTGGCCCTGTAAAACCCTATTCCCCTTATTGTTTCCATGAGTTCATTAATATCCGCATTCTTCAATTCTTCCAGCGTCCCGTACCTTTTGTAAAGCTTTTCTGATATCTTTGCGGTCTGGTCATCCCTGGCCCGCTGGGAAAGAATCGTTGATATCAATATTTTCCATGGCTCCCTGTAAACCTGGATGTGCGGTTCTGTGTTTTTGAAAATGATTTCAAGTATCCTTTCATACCTGTTCATGATCCCCACCAAATACGAATGCCGGGCATGGACCGAGACATGCTGAACATCCCATGCACAGGTCTTCAACAATCCATGCCCTGTTATCCCTCAGTTCAATGGCATTGTACCTGCACCTGCCCGTGCATATACCGCATCCAACACATTCCTCAGCCTGGTATATTATCTGCAATACCTTGTCATATACAGAACCATCGGCCTCAATATGATTCTCCTTTTTTTTATACAATTCTTCTGGCAGGATTCTCAGCATGTTTTTCAGCCTTTTTTCATCCGGCATTTTATTGATCTTTATCAAGACCTTTCCTTCATGAAATTCTACTTCTGTTTTGAGCGATTCCCTCTCAATATCTCCAACACCGTATTTTTTCTTCAGATGATCCGGTAATTTATTCCATCTCCAGAGACCATGGCTCACCATCATTTCGCTGTTATCATATTTTCTGAAGTATTTATAAAGATAATTTTCCCATTCTGAAAATTTTTCATTATATTCTCTGACAATTTCAAAATCCCCCATGTCCTGGGAGGGACACAGATAACATCCAATGCGCCACATGCCCCTTTCATACCATGTATTGTATTCCAATTTTTTAAATAAAATGTATAACCATACGCTGAGAGAATCCCATTCCTGAATCGGGCTGAAGGCCTTCTGGTTCGGAACCCATTCGTTCTCCCAGTAATTTGAGTTCCTGTACCTGGTAAAACTTTCATATTTCCTCTGACCAATTATGACGTAAACCTCCCCCTTGTCTATCAGATATCTTGTTGTTGGCCCCAGCTTGCAGACCTTGCAGCACCATCTATAATCCCTCCCTGGAGGGCCAAAATGCTCCAGAGCATTGAAGAATGAATTTCCTGAATCTATGATATCCATATCAATGCCATATTTGATAGATATTTTCCTGACATAATCTACGGTTTCTGGAAATTCGAGCCCGGTGTTCAGGAAAAATGCCCTGAATCTTATTCCCGATAATATTGTCAGATATAAACTTACAAGTGAATCCTTCCCACCGCTGAATGATACAAGAACATTTTTTCCATCAAGCTTCTTGATTTCCCTGACTGCCTTTTCCTCAATATTCTTAAGATAATTCAGATTGGCGTTTATTGCCCTGTCCAAATCGGCCTCGACCTTTTTGATTTCCCTGCCATCATTTATATGTTTAATTTTGACCGCAACACCATGTCCGGTTTCGGATTTCTTGAATATTCCCGTCGCAATGCATTCACCATTTTCATCCAGAACAAATACATCATCATTTTCTTCTATGTCATCGGAACATTCTTTTACTCCGGGCCACATGAGGTTCTTTCCTTCCCTTATGGGGCCACATGCCCCCCTATCGGCTATGACCCATTTGCCCTTTATGTGTTCCCTGAAAAGGGTATAGAATTTTGGCCTGAGGGAAACATGGTTTTTTCCATCCATGTAAAATACGGTGAAAATAGTTTCCCCGTGGAGTATAACCTCCTCCGCCCGATCATCATGCGGAATCCTGTTTAATAAAACAAAATAATTCCTGACAAGATCTGAAAAATGTGTCTTGAGATATACATCAAGAATTTTATCAAACCTTTTCAGGTCACCCTCAAACGATATTCTTGTCTCACCCGGAGGCGTAATTTTCATTTCCCTTGGAACGTTATTGCAAATATCGCATCTTTTTCCCAGAACAGGGACTCCGCATTCGTCACACCATTTCACCATTATCCTGCCAAAGTATACAGGTCCTGACATCCAAATTATTATGAATTTTTCAAATTATTAAAATTTCTGTAATTCCATCCGGAATTATTCACTGTCAAAAAATGAAATATATGTGAAAAATTTAAAACAGTACCATCTTTGATTTCCTGTTAACCTTCGGAAGAAGAACTATCAGAAAGCTCACCACAATTATTGACAGTGATAGTACTGTAAAAATGTAGCTGAGGTTTGAATAATCGGTTTTTATGAATAAACTCGGGAAAAATGATCCTATAACCATGCCGCCGGTATTGGAAACACCCCAGATGAAGGAATTGCTCAGGGATGAGTTTTCGGTTGAATAATCCCTTGTTATTGACATGAGAAGCGGATATCCCGTGAAATTGAAAAACGCATATGATAGCATGAATATGAATGAGAGCCATGAAGAGGTTGCAAGAAATAATATAACAGAAATTCCCGTACCAAATGTTGATGTGAAAAACAGAATCCTCTTGTCCATTTTATCAGAGAGTATTCCGAATATGGGCTGGCCTATTATTGCTATTGAATATATGGCGGTCATCGTTATTCCTATGAGTATTCCAAGGCCTATGTTTTTCTCATATGCCAGATATGTTGGGAACCATGCCGTTATTCCCTGTGAAAATGTGGATCTCAGAAATGTTATTATGGCGAGTGTCAGCAGTGCACTGTTAAAATTTAACTTCAGATGCTCCTTTGCGGTTCTGTTGACAGGAGGCTTGACATTCTTCAATTCCCTGAATATGAAAAGAGAAATAAAAATTCCAATTATGAATAATGATGTCATGGATATCTGGAATGAAAAATATGCTTCAATTGTGCTCATCAGTATTGGATACACGGCCCTTCCGGTTGATCCGAGAGCTCCATTCAGCCCCAGATGCAGCCCCCTCTTCTCTTCGGGAACAATGTGTGTCAGTACAGATGCAGATATAGGATGGTAATATGAAGCACCCATGCCCATCATTGCCGTAGAAACAAAAATCAGTATGACACCGTAGTTATTCTGAATTATATATGATATTCCATAAAGAAACAGTGAAAAGGACATGAGTGAAAGTCCGATGGATATACTTTCTCCCAGCTTGCCCTTGATATCGGCATTGATGCTCGTGAAAACTGTCAGGAGCAGTGAAAAACCATAGAATATGGCAAATAGCGATCCCGCCATCAGGGGTGACAGATCAAACCTCTTTGCGAAAAATGGAACAAGAATTGGAAAAAGAAAGAATATCCCATCATTGACAAAATGACCGAGATCGATAAATAATATCTTCAATGATCTATTTTCATTCATATATAAGTAATATATCTATTTATTATTAATATTTTTTTCCACAAGCTTTTTATAATTTTCCTCCAGCAGGTTTATCAGTTCTATCAGTTCCCAGTTGTTTTTTGCTATCTGCCTGAGTTCTTTGTCAAATATAGATATGTCAAATTTTGATGGTATTAATTTTAGAAGGCTCTTTAAATCACTTGTCAGGTTAAGTCTGCTCCTCGTATACCTGTTTATGTAAACGAGAACTTCCAGTGATTTACTGAAATCATGAAGCTCAATATAATCGTTGAAAATCTTTTTCATGATTATCGAAAGGGATATGATCTCATCGGGTGAAAATTCCGTGTTTTTTATAACCCTCATAGCCTCATCTAATTCCAGCTTTGCATCCATGAAATTTCCTTCATTAAGCGATCTTCTCGCCTTTTTCTCGAAACTCGCTATGTAGTCAAGGGCATCTAGCATCCTTATTCTTGTTTAATACAATGTAATTAAAATCTAAAACTTTTTTATTGAAATTTTTCCACTTTAAGAATTTTAAGGGTATCAGAAAGTCAGCTACTCCTCGCTAAAGCTTCGGAGCTTGTTGCTGGTCTCCTGCTCCACCC
>JAGDXR010000006.1 GCA_023261745.1 Thermoplasmata archaeon
TCCTCAACTGTATCCCCATTACATGTCGGATCAGGGCATTTCAATTCTGTTGTTATCCTACCACATTTCCTGCATGCTCTAAGATTTTTCATTTTTCATCAAGTCCTCCATTTTTCCTAAACCTGGCTGCCTCATTGTTAAACCTATTTTTGATGATTTTAAATTATAATCATTTATTGAAATTGAGACAATCCTTACCCTCAATTTATCATTAATCCTGAATTCTTTTCTTGTATCCTTTCCTATTAATTTTTTGTTACCATCATCATAGTCAAATCTATCATCAAGTATCTGGCTGATATGCAATAATCCGGTCAAAACATCAAATTTCACGAAAATTCCTATTTCCTTGACATCTTCCACAAATCCTTCGATGACTTCCTGCAGTTCGAAATGCTGGGCCAGTGCTTTGAATTTTACCTTCTGGTAAACTCCACCATCTCCCGGTATAATACGGCCTTCCCCATCCTTCATTATATTCATCAACGCAACAATAAAATATTTTCTTTCCTGGGGATCTTTAATTTCCTTTTCATCAAGTGATTTTACCGTACCCTCCAATTTTTCATATGAAAATTCTTCAACCAGTTTATCATAATCCTCTCCCAATCTATGCGGAGGAATTCTTATTATATCTTCCCCTTCCACTATCATGTACATGTTAATCTTGAAAATTAAATATTCATAAATATTTTTTCATTTTCATTTTTTAAGATATCTATATATATAAATGAATACTTTTATATTTCAGATAAAAATCATCAATAAAAGAAAAATTTAATTTTAATTATTCATATAAAACATTGATGGTTTTGAAGCCCCCCAAATTAAAAAGTACATCTCATATAAGAATAATAGCACCGGCAAGTGCACCGAATTTAAAATCACTTACAGCTGGTGTTACAAGGTTAAAAAAGTTAGGTTTTAAGGTAACGCTTGGAGAAAATATAAGAAAGACCAAACAGATAGGATATCTTTCAGCACCTGATATAGACAGGGCAAGAGAACTGAATTCTGCATTTCTTGACGATTCCGTAGATGCAATTTTCTGTGCCAGGGGAGGCTTTGGAAGTTTAAGGATTCTTCCTCTAATAGATTATGATATCATAAAGGACCATCCAAAAATTTTTCTGGGGTACAGTGATATAACTGCTCTCCACATAGCATTTAATAAAAAAACCGATCTGATATCATTTCACGGCCCCATGCCGGGCGTAGATTTTGAAAACATCACACCAGAAATAATAAATAACATGATTGAGGTTCTTTCAGGTGAAACGCTAGATCTTTCCAAACAGATCAATAGGATAATAGGGACAGTGGTTGAGGGTAAAGTATCGGGTATTAGTGCCGGTACCAATTTCTCTTTATTTGCATCTCTATTCGGAACAGAATATCAGATCAAGGGGCATAACAGAATTCTATTTTTGGAGGATGTTTCCACATCCATAAGCGATATTGATAGATACCTCTCTGAACTATGGTTATCAAAAGTTTTGTACAGGGTAAAAGCCCTCCTATTTGGGGATTTCACACAGATTCCTGAAGAACAGGTCCCAACACCTTCCCTTCAAGAAATAATCTATTATTATTTCAACAAAATGAAAAAGCCAACGATGTATGGGCTTCCATTTGGACATGGTTCGGATCAGATGACCATCCCCTTAAATGCAGAGATGAAGATTTCAACTATCGAACCGTCAATTACGCTTCTTGATAACGTTGTGGATTAAATGATTACTCATTGTATTTCTCATATATATCATAAATACCCAATTCCTTCAATTTTGAATCACTGGGTTTTCCCGTTACAGGATCCCATCCCATAGCTTCAAAATATTCCCTTACCATTAATTCAAGGTCCAGTGTTACATCCTTTAGCGGTCCGGATTTTAAAGGTGGAGTACCCTTTACTATATCAGGTATCCTGTTTTCTGAATATACCCATCCTTCCCTGATATTAAATATCATTCTCATATTCTGTATTCTTTCTCCTGTTCTGTAAAGTTCTTCTTTTGTGAATTTTAATCCAGTTGCAGCCTCAATCATTTCAGGATATGGCATTATGGCATACTCAGGAACGACCCTTCTAAATCTGCAGAATCCAAGAGCATTCTGGACCTGTTCTGCGTTGCTCATGATTGCATGATATTTTCCCTTTCCTTTATATTCATATCTTTTAATGAATTCAAAGTTAAATCCAGTATCGAATGGCGGTTGTGGAAGGGTATCTTCAAAAAATCCAAGTCCCCCGGCAGTGTGTCTTCCAGGTGTAGGATCCGCAATGTATGTTGTACCTACGCTTGGCATAAAACGGGGATCATGGGCAGGAAGCTCTACACCATGTACATGTATTGCAAAACTTTCAGAATTTTTATTAATGACTTCAGATAATTTTTTCACACCCTGTTCCATGTATTTACCTAAACCCTCACCATTTGCAATCAGTTCAACAGATTTTACTATGGCATCCGGATCACCCCATTTTAATTCAAATCCAAGCTGATCTTTTGTTACAATTCCCTTTTCATAGGCTTCCATCATGAAACCTATTATTGCTGCAGTTGAAATTACATCCAGACCATGTCTGTTACATAATTCAAAAGAATAAACTATGGAATCTAGATCTGTATTTAAAAGAGATGTTCCGAACAATGACGCTCCTTCATATTCCACCCTGTGACCTTCCACAAAACCATATCTTGTATTTCTTCTGATTATTGCACCACATGCAACTGGACATGATGCACACGCATAGCTTTTAACATTGTCCTTTATAACCTCGTCACCCTTAAGATTTTCAATATATTCAATCTTCATTTCATCAGAAGCCACACCTTTCCAGTTCTTTATGGGTGCATCTCCATTTAGTGTGGATCTTACAGTTGAATTTGAAGTTCCATATTTATGCCAGTAGACAAACTTTTCATTTTTATATGCGTTTGAAAATCCTTTTATTATTCTTCTTACCCACTCAGGATCATATAAATCGGGTTTTTCATTTCCCTTTGCTACTATGGCTTTAAGGTTTTTTGATCCCATTACTCCACCTAAACCGGTTCTTCCGAGGGCCCTTCCAAAATCTGTGATAATGCATGAAATAGGCGATTTTCTCTCACCTGTCTTTCCTATGGAAATTATTTCAGAATTAGAATATTTATTTTTTAAAATTTTTTCCGTTTCCTTTGTATCTTTTCCCCAAAGATCCTCAGCTTTTTCAATGTAAATTTCATCATGATCTATAACAGCATATACCTTTTTTTCAGAAATGCCTTTTATGAATATTCCATCGTATCCGGACATCATCAGTTTTGGGCCAAAATGCCCTCCAGAATTTGAATCAGTATATAGATTGGAAAGAGGTGACTTTGAAACTCCCATAAATCTTCCTGACATGGGATAATTTGTTACATTCAGCATACCGGGTATTAT
>JAGDXR010000058.1 GCA_023261745.1 Thermoplasmata archaeon
GGCTGTAGGAAAATATTACTCCAAAGTTTGATGCAAGGGCAATATATTGAAGATTCCCGAGAAAAAGAGAAAATATTGTCACTGCACCTATAATCAATACCGATCTTTTTGGGGAGTCCCCAGATAAACCTCCTATCCATTTAGGGAACAGATCATCTTCACTCATCTGTAAGAGTGTTCTTGACCCTGCCACTATGAGTGATATTGTGACCGTTATTGTTGCCACTATGGCTACGATGCTTATTATCATCTCTATTATCGGTGATGAATGTACATAATTCAGTGCATTGGCCAGGGGATCCGCAGTGATGCCATACCTCTGCCATGGCATCAGAGCCAGCATACCTGCAACCACCAATATGTATAAAACTGTACTCATTGTAAGTGCAATGATTATGGCCTTTGGAACATTTATGGCACCATCTTCTACTTCCGGGGTCAGTGTTGCAATCGTATTAAAACCGGAATATGCGAAAAATGCCAAGGAGGCTGATTCAACTATACTCATGGGTCCATTTGGCACCAGTGGGGTAAATCTTGAAGCATTCCATGAACCATAAATTAATGAAAATATTATGAATGCTACCAGACCGCCAACAGTGATGAATACAAGAAACTGCTCTATCCTTGCGACCAGTTTCAATCCAATATAATCTATGGCCGTAATAACGAGAATCATGATTACTGATATCAATATGATCATATTGTTCGAAGAAATATTAAATATAGAAAGTAAATAGGATGAGAATCCAAGTGCCACCGCTGAAGCTGCGATTGAATATGATATTGCTCTGAGCCATCCAACAATAAACCCAAGAGAATCACCCATTGTCACCTTAACAAAAGAGTATAAACCACCGTGTGTAATGATCTTGGATGAGAGTTCTGCACTATTAAGAGCGACTGTGGCTGCCAGTATTGCCGTTAAAATGAATGCAATAATTGCACCCGGACCGGATTGAAAGATAACAGTACCAGCTAACACGAAAATTCCGGCCCCTATAATATTACCAAGACCTATTGCCGTAGCCTGCCACATTGTGATTTTCTGTGCTGACATATATGTTATTTAAAATTCGATAATGTAATTAGAGTTTGTGATTACAGAAAAAAAGCAACAGAGATCGAAGGTTTGGCGTGGCAATATATAATAAAACGTCAGCTACTCCTCTTACGGAAAGAGATTTTCCCTTAACCCCTAAAGGTTAAATATATTATGCTCATTTAAGCATATTATGAACTTTAAAGTTTTGTCTGTAATATTGTTCGTTGTTGGAATTTTGCTTGGATTTGTCGTAGGATATTCTCTGACAGGATTTCAATCACATGGACAAACAAAGAATCAGGGAGTTTCAGTAATTGCTGCGGGTTCCCTGGGATATGCGTTCAATGAAGTTGCACAGAACTGGTCAGCCTTGTATCCAAATATTCCGATAACAGCCAATGGAGGAATATTCATGGGTAGCGTGAAAGCGGCAGATGAAATAGCCGTACTTCATGAACATTATGACATTTTCGCTTCTGCCGCCTCGGATGTTATTCCCATGGTTCTCTCACCAAATTATGCCCAGTGGATGGTCGTATTTGCAACCAACGAGATTTCCATACTCTATTCTCCGGATTCCAATGCAACCGTTAATTTAAATGGGACGATCATGAAGGTAAGTCAGATAAATGAGACCAACTGGTTCATGTTCATTACAGCACCTGGTGTTACGGTAGGTGTCAGCAACGGAAGCACTGATCCGGCAGGATTCCAGGCAATTCAGGCAATGAAACTCGCAGGCATTTACCTTGTACAGCATGATAACTATCAGTACAATGCATGGTTCCATGGTGTTCTTGGATATCCGCTGAACGATACAAATGCGATTTTTCAGTCCATATGGCTAACCAAATATAAAACTGGCAATCTAATGCCTGTGGGCATTGAGGCAAGCATGGATGCAATGATCAAGACAGGAAAGCCATACTTTGGAATATCCTATAGAAGCCTTGCAAAATCTTACGGACTTGGATATGTAGAGCTTCCATGGCAGGTTAATCTAGGATCTACAAATATTTCTGCAATAAAATATTATTCACAGGTAAACAGCAGTGGGGCACCCATCGGACTCTCCGGAACACCATCAGAATATTCATCCCCTGCAGGACCGATCTTTTATGCTGTGACGATTCCATCAACCGCCACAAATGTAACACTTGGAATTTATTATCTGACCATACTTCTAGGTCCTGTTGGACATCAGATTTTGATAAATACATATTTTGATCCTCTGCCATCTCCATATCTTGTTCTTCTAACAAAGAATGCGTCATTTCCATCCATACTCAATTCCTATGTGGAACCTCTGCCCGGTTATCTGCAGTCCGGCCCGGGATACATTTCCATAATGGGAGCTCAGTCCTGAATTACAGAAAATCTTTTAATCTTTATTTTTATTTTACCGTTTTTTATTTCTGAAACACTGTTTAAAATTACCGTTATTTTACTGTTATTCACCTTCCCCATTATTCTTATGCCTGAATATAATTTTTGCATGCCTTCTATATCCATTTCAATGCCATTATCTGAAATCTCCACATCCACTGGCCTGAACGCTATCCTTTTGCCTTTATCAACATTTAGGATTTTATTTATTTCATCATCAGAAATGATATTTTCAAGGCCAATGAATGACGCAACAAAATCCGATACCGGATTTCTGGATATTTCATCAAATTTTCCTACCTGTATGATTCTCCCCGATTTAATTATTCCCAGATGGTCTGCCAGATATTCCGCCTCGTCCATTGAATGCGTTACGTGCAGTGTTGTGAACTTCATTTCCTCATGAATGTTCTTTAATTCCACCATGAATCTGGATCTTATATTGGGGTCAAGGCTCACCAAGGGTTCATCCAATAACAGTATATCCGGATTTATTGCAAGTGCCCTAACAATTGCCACTTTCTGCTTTTCCCCTCCACTGAGAACGTAAGGATATTTATCCAACAACTCATTTAAATTGAATTTATCAACAAGAGGTTTTATGATATCCATTGCATCTTTTTCCGATACCTTTCTTACCCTCAGACCAAATGTGATGTTGTCTATAACTTTCATATGGTCGAACAGTGAATAATCCTGGGTAACATATCCAACTTTTCTTTTTTCCGGTGGAAGATATGTTATATCTCTACCATTTATTATTATTCTACCCTCATCCGGAATTATGGACCCGGCAATTATGTCCATGATCATACTTTTACCGCTTCCAGTGGGACCAAGAAGAACAAAATATTCATTGTCATTTATTTTTAGATCTATATTTTGCAGGGAAAACGATTTCAGTCTTAACGTTATATTTTTAAGTTCGATCATTTTCTTTCCCTCGGTACAAAGAAGATATTTTCCTGCCCCTGGATAATTTTCAGAACGATGAATATCAATAAAGAAATCACTATAAGAAGCGCGGATATTCCTACAGCTCCGGGAAGACCGGTAACCTCAAATTGATTGTAGACGTCAACTCCTGCTATGCTTTCATATCCGGGTATTATGTAAGGGGCAACTATAAGAATTGCTCCAACCTCACTGATTGCCCTAGCCCAACTGAGGATTCCTCCTGTCAGAATGCTCCTTGCTATCCTGGGTATCACTATCCGGAACATGACCTGAAACTGTGATGCCCCAAGAGTTCTTGCAACTATCTCGAGCCTGGGGGGAAGGGCTTTTATTGCTTCCTCCATTGTCTTTATTGCATATGTGCCGCTGACAAATACATATGCAAATATGACAGCTATGAGATTATATCCGAATGATATGCCAAAATAATTGAATAGGATCCCACCGGGTTCGGATTCTGCAAACACAAAAAGAAGACCTATTCCAACAACGCTATGGGGTATCATTATAGGTATTTCAACAATGGCATCAAGAATCTTTTTTCCGGGGAAATTGAATCTTGAGAGCAGGTATGCTAGGGGAAAACCAAAAAAAAGTACGATGAGTGTTGAAATGGCGGCAGCATAAAGCGTGATTTCTATCGAACTTATATTTTCAGGTGTGAGAACCTGTGTGAATATTTCAGATATAGAAACAAGAGAAAGTATTCTAAGGATGGGTGAAAGTATGAATATTATGAATATCAGGGATATAATCCATATCATGGATTTAAAGTACCTGCTGTATCGCATGTCCTTTTTTTTAATATGTTTTCTAATATGCATAAAAAAGCGTAATAAACGGTTTAACTTAATCTTTACCTTGATACGCATTCAATCTGAGACGATCAAAGCTGAATCATTGGAGTTTTTATTTAATAGATTAACATCTGCATTTACGGATATAGTTCATTCAATACCGATGTGGCAATTTCTACAGATATATTGACAGCACCGACCCTATTTGGTAATGTAAGAAATATATTTGTATACTCTTGATTTAGTGGAAAACAGTGTATTTCATCGTTGAAGATATTGAAATATAGATCTTTACAAAAAAACTAACTTATCTTTAAATAATAATTCATAATATTTATTATGAATGTACAAGTACGGTTTTTCAAACCTGGACAGAAGGATATGGTACCTTGGCGTTACGAGATTCATAAGGTCAATGGGGAGGGTTTCATCATTCATCTTCCTTCCGTTGATTTTCGTCAATATTTATGGGGTATCATTCCTCTCCACTGGAATTTTAATGGGTTTTGCAGTACTGTTAATGAGTGTGATTCAGTACTATTCCGGAAAATGGACAGACAGGATAGGGAGGAGGGTGTTTCTTATCATAATCCCCTTTCCGGTAGCCCTTATCTACTTTCTACTTTTTTATTTTGTGTTTTTAAATTTGAGTTATTTTCTTGTTGTTCTTGTATGGTATTTGAGCATCGTAATTAATGCGATCCAGTATCCGGCAATACAGGCCTCTGTGGCCGATATAACCTCTGAATTTGAAAGACTTTCCGCTTATACCCTGATAAGGATAATGACAAATGTGGGTGCGGCCGCTGGGCCATTTATAGGCGCAGTACTTTCTCAGTATAATTTTTCATACGTTTTCCTTTTTGCATCCATAGCATCATTTATTGAAGGAGTTATTCTGCTTAAATATTTCAAGGAAACGTACTTTCCTGAAAATGAAGATCATGTATCATTTTCTTTAAAAATACTCAGGGAAAACAGATTTTTCCTTTTCTTCATAACTGTGGGTTTAATACTTGGATTTGCACTGAGACAGAACGGCCCTGCACTCACACTTTACGCTTTCAATATAAAAAATCTTCCCATAATAGACATAGGATACATATATTCCCTGAACGGGATACTTGTTATTGTACTTCAGATGCCGATTTTAAAAATGATGTCAAAATATAATACACCTGTATTCTGGAGGGCCATATCATCCCTGATCTACGCAGCTGGATTTTTCATTCTTTCATTTTCATCAATCCTTTTTTCCCTTCTCATTGTGATGACGGTATTCACTATCGGCGAAGATTTCATGGCTCCCACAACCCAGACCATCATAACAATGATTTCACCATCAAATTTAAGGGGTACATATATAGGGACTTACAATCTACTTACAAGCATAGGAAGATTTTTAGGCTCAATTATAGGATTATATTACCTTTATGTTTTCAAATCCATACCCTACGTATTTTGGATTGCAATAGCACTCTTAACTGCAGTCTCTGGTTCCTTTTACTTTTACCTAAATCCATATTTCAAAAAAATAAAGAATAAAAACTGAATCATTATTTTTTATAAATCAATGTTAAGATGATTGGAGAAAGGATTGTTGTTCCAATGGCAACAAAAATTGTCGATGAATATATCTGGTTGTTTATTATTCCATACAGGATTGCATTATTTGAAAGAATCAATGCGATTTCCCCCATGGATAACAGACCTGCTCCTATAATCAGAGATTCTTTCCATGAATACCTTAACATTCTGGCAGTGATCGAACCACCGAATATTTTGGAAATAACAGCAATCGTGAAAATTATTATGGATATTAAAATATCATTGGATATTAACCTTATATTTACAAGCATGCCAACAGAAACAAAAAATATGGGTGTGAAGAAATTCTGAAGAGCCTCGAAATTCTGCATTATGTCATTTTTCTTTTCCAGTGTTGAGAGAATTAAACCAAAGGCGTAGGAACCAACAATGATTGTCAGATCAAGTGAAATGGATACCGTTACAAATATAAATAACAGAAGCAGTATGAAAGAAAATTTTGTCAATCCATCCCTGAACATGTATATTATATTTTTTATGTATTTTTTAAATTTCAAACCGATGAAAAGTGTGATTGCCCAGAAAATAATGGCCTTTATGAGCATGAACATTATGGACTGATCATTTATGTTTGTATTTAACGATGTTATCAGTGCAAGCAGTGTTATGCTTATCACATCCACCAGAACTGTTGTGCTCATTATTGCTATTCCTTCCCTATAATTAATTTTCCCCATATCATAGAGAACCCTGGCAGTTATTCCCGTGGAACTCGAGGTTATTACAACTCCTATAAACAATGCCAGGGGAATATTGGATGTATAAAAATATACGAAAGTAAAACCGGCAAAAAATGGTATCATTGATTCTCCCAGAGCTATGGATAATGATGTCTTCATTGAATTTACAAAAGTTTCAATACTGGTATTCAGTCCAACCTGAAAAAGGAGAATTATTATTCCTATCTGGGCAAAAATGTAGAATGCCTGAGGTATTGTGATGACATCTGAAACGGGGGCCAGGAACCCGTTATTTATCCTGGGTATCAATGCGAATCCCATTATTGAAATTGAACCAAGGGCGTATGGGCCTATAATTATTCCTGTTATAATTTCACTTACGACCTCAGGAAGATTAAAATATCTCTTTCCCAAGGATGAGAAAATCCTTGCCACCAGGAGGCTTATGCTGACAAGGATCATAAAATGAAGTATCTCCAATGAAATATTCATCATTTTTTTAAAAAAGGAATAAATACAAAAATGTTTTTTATCATACATTTTCAATTTTGAATCAAAAATAATGAAATAGATCATGGGGAAAATTTATAATTAATGATTAAAATGGTAAAAATAGAGGTGAGTGATCTCATGGGAAAGATAACAGTTGGTGAAGTAATGTCAATTAATCCATTGATGATGGAAAAGGATGTCAGTTTATTTGATGCACTTAAAATTTCTGTTCAGAAAGGGGCCAGTGCAATAATAGTTACCGATAATGGTGTTCCTGCAGGCATTGTTACGGACAGGGATATAGTAACAAAGGTTGTTTACAGGGCCCTTAATCCATTTGATATAAAACTTGAGGATATAATGACAAAACCGATAATAACAGTAAAGAAGGATGACCCGCTTGAAAAGGCTGCCCTCCTGATAAACAAAAAGAAGGTCAGGAAACTTCCCGTTATCGAGGATGGAATGATTGTAGGCCTTCTTTCAGAAAACAATATAGTTAAAATATCGCCAGATCTTCTTTTGATTGCAGAAAAGGAAGAGAAAAATGAGGGAAAGGAATTCCAAGATGAAGATATTTATTATACAGGCATATGTGAGGGATGTGGGAAATTCAGCCACGAACTGAAATATAAAAACGGGATGTTTTTGTGCCCAAATTGCATTAATGATTACTGAAGGTGAGAATTATGAAAATTACCTGGCTTGGACATTCAGCAGCGATTGTTGAAGGAAAAAAGAGGATTCTGATAGACCCTTTTCTAGATGAAAATCCTTCAGCCAGAATTAAAAAGGATGATGTGAAGGCAGACCTGATCCTTGTAACGCATGGCCATGGTGATCATCTAGGGGATGCATCATATATTTCAAGAAAGCTGAAAATACCGGTGGTCGCGATTTACGAGCTTGCTGAATACCTCTCATCAAAGGGTGTGGAATCCATAGGAATGAATTTTTCAGGTACATTTGATTTTGAGGGAATAAAAATAACAATGGTACCTGCACTGCATTCAGCAGGAATAAGTGAAGATGGTTTTCAGCATTCCGGTGGACTTCCATGTGGTTATGTCATAAGAGATGAAAAATCGGTATACCATGCAGGAGATACGGGAATATTCGGAGACATGGAACTCATAGGAAAATTGTATGCTCCTGATATATCCATGCTTCCGATAGGTGGATTTTTCACCATGGGTGTTGATGAGGCTGTGCTCGCTGCAAAAATGCTCAGAACAAAGTATGTAATTCCAATACACTACAATACATGGGAACCCATAAAGGCCGATCCTGAAAACCTAAAAAAGAAGCTATCTGGGATATCGGAAGTAATTGCACTTAAACCTGGTGAAACCGCTTCATTCTGAATTTTTGATCCTTATGCTTGAAGTTGCCATTTCATCCCTTAAATTGAAAACACCCCTCATGCTTGCGAGCGGAATAATGGACGAACAGGGGGACTCGATGATAATGGCCGCAGAGCATGGGGCGGGGGCAGTTGTAACAAAGTCCATTGGAATTGAGGAAAGGAACGGTTATGAAAACCCCGTGGTATATGAACTTGATACGGGATTGATAAATGCCATTGGTCTGGCAAACCCTGGAATCGACAATTTCATGGAAGAGATTAGGAAGGTGAAAAATAAAAATATACCGATAATAATGTCCATTTTTGGAAACCCCGATGATTATGTTTTTCTGGCAAAGAAAGCTGAGGATTTCGGTGCGGATGCTGTGGAACTGAACCTTTCCTGTCCGCATGTTAAGGGCTTTGGTTCTGAAATAGGGCAGGATCCTGAACTTGTTGAGGAAATTGTTAAGGATGTTAAAAGGAAAGTGAGGATTCCCGTTTTCACAAAACTGACGCCGAATGTTACCGACATCATTGAGATTGCCAAGGCCGCCGAAAATTCCGATGCGCTTGTACTGATCAACACCGTAAAATCGATTGCCATTGATGTATGGTCGAAAAGGCCTGTACTCTCAAACAGATTCGGCGGGTATTCGGGTCCAGGAATAAAACCAATAGGTCTCAGGGCCGTGTATGATGTGAGGAAAGAGATGAATGTTCCCATAATAGGTGTTGGTGGGATTCTAACATGGAAGGATGCTGTGGAATACATCCTGGCAGGGGCAAACGCCCTGCAGATCGGCACGGCAATATACTATCTTGGATGGAAGGCCTTTGAAGAAATAAATGAGGGAATAAAAAAATATATGGAAAGTGAAGGTTTCAGAAGTATTGAGGATTTTTCAGGTCTGGCTCAAAAGTGGTAAAAATGTATCAGAGATCAAAGATAATTGAAAAAATAAGGGAGAATGAAAATGTATACACACTGAAATTCAAAACCGATATTAATGTGAAACCTGGTCAGTTTGCCATGGTCTGGATTCCGGGCGTGGATGAGATACCCCTCAGTTTTTCATATGTTGATGATGTAAAGGGGTTCACATTCAGGATTGTGGGTAATGGAACGCGTGCGCTTGGAAATCTGAATGTTGATGATTACATATATTTCAGGGGGCCATATGGAACATGGTATACAGATGAAGGAAAAAGTGCCCTTTTCATGGCCGGAGGAACAGGCATAGCATCAATTGCACCATTCATAGAGAAGTCTGGAGCGGGGAAAAAATATGCAGTGCTGGGAGGGAAGTCCATAAAGGAACTGTTTTTCATTGAGAGAATTAAGAATTCGGTCGATAATATTACAGTATATACGGAAGACGGGTCGTTCGGTGAAATGGGGATTGTCACTGATGGCCTGTTAAAGTACAGTTATGATGTAATATATGCATGTGGCCCTGAAAAGATGATAAAAAGCATAATGAAAAAATCCAGTACAAGGGTACAGGCAAGCCTGGAAAGGATCATGAAATGCGGGATAGGGATATGTGATTCCTGTTCCATAAATGGATACAGGGTGTGTAGGGACGGACCGGTTTTTAAGCATGAGGATCTGATTAAAATGGAAGATCTGGGGAAATATTCAAGAACATTATCGGGGAAACAGGTCATAATGTGATTCAGATGAATCCATACATAAGGATCATAAGACCTGTTAATTCGGTCATGGCATCGTTTTCAGTTATGGTTGTTTCCCTATCCATCGGAAAATTTGATATGACAAAAATTGTTCTCGGCATGCTTGTAACATTTCTAACAACATCAGGAGGAAATGTGATAAATGATTATTATGACTATGAAATAGACAGAATTAACCATCCGGACAGACCCATTCCATCTGGTAAGATGGATAGAAATGTTGCGTTGTACTTTTCCATAACATTATTTACAGGGAGCCTTGTATCATCATTTTTCCTGGGTATGATACCTCTGATCGTTGACATTCTTGCAATATTTCTGCTGATTACATATGAAGCAAAAACAAAGAATATTGGATTCACGGGGAATTTCCAGATATCTTTCCTGATACTATTGCTTTTCCTTTTTACAGGTACGATATATTCAGATTACTATCTTCCAGTGATTCTTGGAATAATGGCAATGCTGAGCAATCTTGCTAGGGAAATCACAAAGGACGTGGAGGATATAAAGGGGGATGTGAACAGAATAACGCTTCCGAAGAAGATTGGAATAAAAAATTCCCTGTCAATTTCCACACTCCTAATTATTATTGCGGTCATGATTTCCCCTGCACCATACATTTTGGGGTTCTATGGAATTTATTACATATTCACCGTTTCTCTTTCCGATGTCATATTTTTATATTCTTCGTATATCCAGTGGAAAAATTCCACATATGGGCAAAAGTATTTAAAGCTCGCAATGATAATCGCACTGGTTTCGTTCCTTGTCGGGGGATTGCTGAAATGAATGTTGAAAGATATCTGATGGATAAAATAAGAAAAGAAAAGGTTCATCTGACACTCATAGATCCGGCCAAACAGGAACCTTTGAAGGCCGGAGAAATCGCAGAGAAAATTGAAGATTCTGGATCAGACGGTATAATGATTGGAGGCTCAACAAACATAACAAATAAAATTATGGATGAAACAATTTTAAAGATAAAGGAAAGGTCATCCCTGCCCGTTATGATATTTCCGAGTGGCATCAGCAGCATATCGAGACATGCTGACGCCATATTTTTCATGAGCATGCTCAATTCCTCATCTAGGGAATTTTTAATAGACCATCAAGTAATGGCGTCGAGAGCAATAAAAATCATGAACATAGAGCCGATATCAATGGCATATCTTGTGGTTGAACCCGGAATGACTGTGGGAAAAGTTGGAAAAGCCATATTGATAAAAAGGGATGATATGGATTCTGCTGTTTCATATGCCCTTGCCGCACAGTATTTTGGTTTTCATTTTGTTTATCTTGAGGCGGGCTCAGGTGCTCCGGAACCCGTTCCTGAGAGTATGGTAAAGGCTGTAAAGAATGAAATAGGTATCCCGCTGATCGTTGGTGGAGGTATAAGGGATCCTGAAAAGGCAATGAAACTGGCGGAAGCCGGGGCGGATGTCATTGTGACCGGTACGCTCGTTGAAAGGTCTGATAACTATGATGAAATAATCAGGAAGATTGTCAATAGCATAAAAAATGTTAAATATTAAAATGGGTATATTGAATATGGATGCTTATTAAAGACAGGACAAAAGATTCACAGAACGAGAATATAAATCTGAATATCCTTTATGATAAGCAGAAAAATATTGAAGAAGAGATTAAAGAAATAGATCTGGAATTGACCAAGATAAAGAACGATTTATCCGAAATAAAAAAGTCCATGGATACACTTATGAAGAGTTTATCCACGCTCAATGTTATTTCAACAAAAATAAGTTCTATAGAGTTCATCCTGAATGAAAAGATGGACAGGAAGGTTGATGAAATAATTTCCACCATACTGACACACTCGGAGGAACAGAAGGAAAAAAAGACCAGAAAGAAAAAGGAGTAGGGATTGTTATGGGAGGGGATTTCGAGATTCCAGAGAATACATATTATTTTAGTTTACCCGCGATACATGTAGACAGGGAAAGGCACAGGGATCTTTCAAGAATTTATTCGAGGTTCGTGCATTCCACACATGATAAATTTGGTATCGGCCTGGAAATTGACAGTGGAAATGTAAATTTCATCATAACAAATGAGGATGTTTATTCACTGAAAACCGTATACAGGAACCTTGAAAGGAATCATATATTGGGGAAGGTGGATGCAAAAAAGTTCAGGTTCAATTATATTTCAAGGTTTAAAAATAGGGATACTGTAATGCCGGCATCATTAAGCATCGACTTCTTTGAACACATTATTTCTTATGTTTCCTGGTTTCCGGATATTTCTTTCATGATTTACATAAATCTGGAGCCCCATTATTCTGCGGATATTTCAAAAATATTTAGAATAAGAATTTTCCTGTCTGTAAATGATGAGGGATATTCGAACAAACTGATATCCATGATTGAATCCTACTGGAGCTTTGGTGAAAATCGGATAAAAATGGTAAGGAAAAATAGAATAAATCCATTTCTGAAAAGGTATGGATTGATTGAGGAATCCGTTTTCCACAGCATAATGCCATATCCAAACGACCAGATATTTTCCATAAAGAGGAGGAATAATTCACATGGTAGCAGCAGAGGGATAAATCTGGGAAAGGATACAGTTTCAGGGAAAGATGCAGGTATATTCATAAGGGAGAATGATGGGTCATCCACATTCATAATAGGTGAAACGGGATCCGGAAAGAGCACTATGCTTCTCAACATCTTTTCCCAGATAAAGAATTTTGAAACACCCATAATAGTTCTGGACCCCACAGGTGACCTGGCAAAAAAAATGCTTAACATCACGGATGAAAAAAGGACGATATACATATCGGCGATGGAAAACCCGGTATCCATGAATCTCATGAAAAGCGCATATGATAACGTAAAATACAATGCGCCCAAGATTGCAGAGGACCTGATACGTATTCTGAAAGATGTTACAGAAAGTGAGTCACATGTATCCGGAGGCCTGGTAGGAACCAGGATTGAGGATATAATAAGAAATTCGATTTCCGGGTTATCTGAAATTCCGAATACCACAATCCTTGATATATATGATATATTGACTGATGAAAACAGAAGGAGACTTTTTTATTCCATTTCAAAGAACGATGAATTTAAAAAATTTCTGGAAAGAATTGATAGAATGGAGTATGAGGAAATAGGGAGTACGAGAAGGGTACTGTCATTCATAAAGACAAACAATGTATTGAAGGAAATGCTCTGTTCCAGATCACCCCTATTCAATTTTGATGAAATTTACGATAAAAATATGATTGTGATTGTAAACGGGGACAGGTCATATGTTGGTGAAAACGTCACAAAATTCATACTGTCATCCATTCTTACAATGGTATGGATAACCGGACAGAAGAAAAATAAAAAGTCATTTGTGATTCTTGATGAGATACAGGATTATTCCAACTCATCCCTTGATGAAATGATTTCCATGGGAAGGAAGAACAATATTGACATTTACATGGCAACGACCCATCTGTCATCTCTCAAGGAGGAAACCGTAAATTCCCTAATGGCAAATGTGAAAAACATACTGTTATTCAGGACATCGCCATCAGATGCAAGAGAATTTTCTGAAAAAATCGGTATTGACAAAAGGGTTCTTATGGAAATGGAGGACGGAAAGGCATATTTTCATTCTTCTCATTATTCTGGAATTCTCAAAACCGTGGATGTCAGGGTGGAAAAAAGGGACATATCAGACATCCTTTCATTTTCAAAAATGTATGTGGAGGAGGATCTTCATAAAAACAGTTCAATAATTTATGACATAAAGTTCCTGGAAAATATGGGCATAGAGCCTTCAATAGAAGAGATCAAAAACATCAGAATAAATTCAGGGACAGATGATCAATCATCACTGGAGGAGGAATTAAAATTTTACATAAAAAACAAAAGTATGGAATTAAAGAACAATTCACTGATTTTAAATGAAGATTTCCGCGTGGATAAAAGAATTGAAAAACTCTTTTCACTTGGACTTGTTGTAAGGGAAAAAAATGAGAACAGTTTCACATGCTATCCCTATCCCGGATATGGGTCAATGAAATTCGATCATCCCGTAAATGTTGAATTTTCCGAAAATGGCGTTGTAATTGATGACATGATTTATTCGGAAACCGAATTTTTTGAAATGAAAAATGGCGATTCGCTCATGAAAATGCTTTACAGGATGTTTGATGGATTTGATGGCCCCAGTGTAATAATAACATCAGCAAGAAAAATTTCTGAATGTTTCAGGAAGTTTTATCCCGAGGAAGCAGATAAATATGGAAATACGCTCGAGAGGGCCATAAAAAATGAACTTGTCAGGAACGGAAAGGCCGAACTTATAAAGACAAAAATAGGAAAAATTTCACTGAGGGTTTTAAAATTCAGTGTAAACAGGATCCCGAACTGCAATATATTTATGGAAAATTCAGAAGAAGTCTAAGAGTGTGCTCTGACCCCTTATCTTTTTCCTGGGTCTGCCATCCATATTTTTAAGTTTGGTTTTCATCTTTCTCTCCTTGGCCATGGAAGCATAATAGAGACCCTCATCCATCGTGTCCTCATATATGAGAAATACCACCCTTCCCGGCCTGGCCCTGCCAGTTCTACCCCTTCTCTGAATGTTCCTTATTTCAGAACCTACGGCTTCATGAAATATCACGAGATCGGTTTCGGGTATGTCAAGGCCCTCCTCACCTATCTGCGTGCTTATGAGAACGTTTATTTCTCCGTTCCTGAACATTTCAAGGATCCTTATCTGTTCCTTCTGCGACATTCCCCTGTCCGTACCCTTTGTGCTCTGGCCAAGAAACCTCGATGGTTTTACACCGGGTAGGGTTGACAGGTAATTGTAAACTTCAATGTTTATGTTCCTGTAATTTGTGAATACTATTATCCTTGATCGGGGATTCACTTTTATCTGATCAAGTACAATATCACCTATGAGCTTTATCTTCGGGGATATTTTAAAATTGCTTGCGATTTCCCTTCCTCCTATTATTGCATCCACAAATTCCCTCATCCTTGAGAGTTTCATGTCGCTCCTGTTTTTTCTTTCAACGCCACTTTTGTATATCCCTTCAAGATATTCAAGACATGTGGCGGGTCCCTGTGTTTCAAGGTATTCTATCGCAACAAGAACCTTCATTATCATGGATATGTAGGAAAGCAAAGGATACAGCGTTTTATTTCCTCTCTCTATTTCTGCCCAGACCCTCTTCTGCACTTCTACAATTTTCCCCTTTGTCAATCTTCTCGGTAAATTGAATTCGGGATACCTCTCCTGAATTTCACCTACAAGATTGGATATTATTTCCCTGAGCTTTTCCCTCATGGGTTCTAATTCAGGAGGAAACTGGAGTTTTATCACTTCAATTTTAATTCCGTGGACGTAGGGTGAAACATCCTTATCGCTCTCGGTTCTTATTTCAACATTTTCTATGTGGAGGTTTTCCATTATTTCCTTCAGCCTTTCCTCATCGGATCCTGGAGATGCCGTCAATCCTATTATGAAACCATTTCTGCATTTTTCTGTAACATACGTATATGCATATTTGCCCACGGATCTATGAGCCTCATCAACGATCAGCAGGGATATCTTTTCAGGTTCAAGGATGCCTGATGAAATGTCATTTTCTATTACCTGAGGTGTGCTGACAATGATGTCATTATCATCATACATCACTTTTCTTTCTTCAGGTTTTATCACGCCTGTAATAGACACAATTTTCTGGTTTTTCAGATACTTCCTGAGCCTTTCGGCATGCTGGTTTACTAGTGGTCTCGTCGGTGCAAGCAGGAGTATCTTTGGCCCCTTTGTGTGAAGAACTTCTGCAATTATCAAAACCGCGATCTCCGTTTTTCCTACCCCTGTGGGCAATACTATCAGGGAATTCTTACCCTTGCTAAGAACATTTCTTGCTATGGATTCCTGATATTCCCTTCTTTCCATCGTATTTTCCTTTATTTCAGGATGAACAACGTATTCAGACATGCAGTACGCTCACCAGCCATCCCGAAATGCCATTGAGTATGTACTGAACTGCAAATGCTGCTACCAGAAGACCCAGTATCCTGGTAAATGCCCTTGATCCCTTTAGACCCAATAATCTGAAAACCCTGTCTGAATACGCAAAAAAGAGGTAAACAATGCAGAAAACAATTGCCATGGCAGAAATAACAAGAATGTAACTGTGGGATTTCATGAGTATTATTACAAGCGAAATCGCCCCGGGGCCTGCGAGCATGGGGGTTGCAAGGGGAACAATCCCAACATCGCCGGATTCCTGATATGATTCTTCGCCCTTTTTGGAAATTTTTGGCTTGTCTCCTTCCCTTACCATTTCGATACCTATTAGTAAAATGAGTATGCCTCCGGCTATTTCCAGTGCCTCTATGGATATGCCGAAAAGGGATAATATGTATTCACCCACAAAGGCAAAAAATAATAAAATTATAAAGCCATAAAGAGTGCTTTCATACCTCGTTTTCCTCTTTTCATTTTCGTCCATGTTTCCTGTCAGGGATATGTATAGAGCGAGGGATGCAAATGGATCTATCATCACAAATAATGGTATGAAAACGTCCAGAAACTCACCGATTGAAAACATGCTTATTTAACCCATGTGGCCCTCTCCACATCCCTTTCCTTTTTTGTCTTTTTCTTATACTCCTTGTAATGTTCCCTGCAGAGATGAACATGAGAGGATTTGGTTTTTAGACTGAACATGTTTTCCACCTTTTCCCTTGGCAGTGATTTAACTGCAATTTCATTACACCCTGAAACATCACATACTGTATTTTCTTTCATACTTGATAATAAAAACTAGGGAATATAAAATTTTTATTAAGTTATATTCATTCACATTTACATGGAAAATAGAGTGCCTTTCTTTTCAAAAAACAGGTGGGGCCCGGGAAGCATCCTGGTAATAATGATACTTGTTCTTCTTGATCTGTTATTTTTATTGCTTTATTTTGAATATCAGTACAGAACATTTCTCGCATTATTCATCATAGTTCTTTTATCGGCAATTATAATAATAATAGTAAAGGGCGCTGAAAATATAACGATTGTGGATAAAAATGATTCAGACCTTATAAATGATGAAGGTGTTGTAATGATGAGAATCGAGCCCGGAAAACCTGGCGTTGTGAAAATTAAAAATGAGGTGTGGTCAGCAATGAGCGATGAAATAATCGAAGAAAACGAAAGGATAATTGTTTTGAGGAGAGAGGGCCTTTATTTATTCGTCAAAAAAAATAAATTGAAATCTGAGATTAAATGATATTTTGATTTTTTTTCAAGAATGATTTTTAGAATTTTTAATTCATCTTGCATTTCTTGATTTTTATATTTTCATATTAGATAAAAATAATCCAACGAACATTTATCAAAACACCGCCAGGTATTATTTCTGGATATAAAAAAAGGACCCTTATTCTTTGAATTTTTCCGATACAAAAAATATTTAAATGTCCTGTAAATTAAAAGATGAATGGATATTTCAATCAAGTTTGCCGGAGATTTAAGGTTTATAGCTACGGTTGATGGAAAGCATTCATTTGTCATAGATGGAAACAGGATAACAAATGCTTCTGCTATGGACTTTCTCCTTGCCGGGCTTGGTGCCTGCACATCCATCGATGTTGTCATGATACTCCAGAAGATGAGGGAACCTCTCAGGGATCTTGTGGTTGATGTGCATGGTGAAAGGGCCAATGAACATCCAAGAGTATATACAGACGTGAAACTTCATTACAGGGCATTTGGAAATATAAATG
Source organism: Thermoplasmata archaeon (assembly GCA_023261745.1). Taxonomy (GTDB): domain Archaea; phylum Thermoplasmatota; class Thermoplasmata; order Thermoplasmatales; family ARK-15; genus JAGDXR01. The sequence continues at coordinate 17,775 of JAGDXR010000058.1, forward strand.
AAGAAAAACTGGTAAAGGCCATTGAATTATCCCAGAACAGATACTGTTCGGCGAGCATAATGTTCAAGAGATCCGGTGCAAATGTAACATATTCATATGAAATAATCAGAGATCAACCACCTGAAAACCTCGGGAATAATAATATTTCATCACAGCCATGAATATCATCAGAATCATTCAGATACCTGTCATTGCATACTATGAAACTGACATCCTCATAAAGTTCGGGAAACCTTTCCATGAGTAATTTTTTAAGATCCGATACACTTTCAATTCTTTCATCTAATACTATTTCATTCTTACCGTAAATATCGTGAAGCTTTGCAAATAATATCAGTTTCATTCTGTCAGATCCGATACCTTCGATTTATTATTTCTGGGATAATGATCTATTACCATTCCCTCAATTTCATAAATATTCAGTGTATTAATCAATTTCAGTGTCTGATCAAGTCTTTCCTTGCTTTCTGAATATAATCTAAGTATCATCTCATTTTTTTCAATCTTGTCACCGATCTTTTTGTTTATGTATATTCCAGCCTTCTTGGATGTTGGGGCACCCAGAGACCTGGCAATTTTTACAAGAGCCCTGTTTGATATTCTTGCTATGTACCCGTCCCTGTTTGATAAAAATTCATACTGATACTGGCCGAGTTCAATGTCCTCGCTCCTTTCAATGTTCCTGCTCCCCTGCTCCCTCACAATCTCAAGAAATTTTTCCCTTGCTTTTCCATTTGAAATTGTGCTGTATGCCATCTCCTTGGCAGTGTTCTGATCCCCTATTCCGGCCATTTCCATTAAAATTGACGCAAGTTCTACGCTTTTAACGACCAGACTGTTAGAAACATGTTTTCCCTCCAGGGCCATCATGGCCTCCTGGGCTTCCAGTGCCGGACCTATCGTCCTTCCAAGAGGCTGACCTCCATATGTTATTGCAATGTTGACATCTATCCCTACCCTGTTCCCAATCCTGATGAAAAGGTCGCTCATTTCCCTGGCATCCCTGGGATTTTCCACTTTCGTTTCGTTCCCCATCGGTATGTCTATTAACAGATTCTTTATGTTCGTTGCCTTTTTCTTTGAAAGAACACTTGCAACAAGCTGTCCCCACGGATCTATGCCCATCGGCTGCTCTATTTTTATGATTCTGTCATCTGCAGGTGCAAGCTTCATTGCTCCTCCCCATGCCAGCGTTGCCCCAACGGTATTAACAATCCTCCTGATATCATCTGGTTTCAGGGAAACGTTCGCTATGACCTCCATCACATCAGCGGTTCCAGCTGCACTGCTCACTGCTCTGGAAGATGTCTTGGGTATCCTTATACCAAAACTTGCAGCTATCGGAACGGTTAAGAGGGCATATTTGTTCCCCGGAACGCCCCCTATGCTGTGAACATCAAAAACATCATAATCGAACTTTATTGTTTCACCGGAAAATACCATTGAATCAACAAGATTGGAAATCTCGACCTCATTCATGCCCATGGTCTGAAGGGATATCACATATGATGTGAGTTCTATCTGAGACAGGTTGTCCTCCACTATATCCTTTATTATTTCATCCAGTTCAACCTTTGTTAAACTCTTTCCATATATCTTTTTCTTTATGGACTCGGTACTCTTCAACGAAGCCAAAGGTTCAATATTTACCTTTTCTGTTCTGAATAAATCAGAATTTATCAGGCATTCACCCTCTTTTAGGAGATTGTCAGATAGATTGACAAAAAATATCTTTGAAATTTCCCCTCCATAGATTATTACCCTGCTTCCCTCTCCCACACCCAGCTTTGCCGCATCTCGGACGTTTAATATTACTGTCCTCCTTCCATTTTTAAGATCAATGTTTCTGCATGTAAATTCCATGATGAAATATATGATATTTAATATAAGAATTTAGCCATCAGTACATCATCGACATACTGACCCTGAATTTTAAACTGCCTTTTCCTTATTCCCTCTATTTCAAAACCAAATTTTTTATACATTTCAATTGCATTTATATTTGTTGAAAAAACTTCAAGTGTAATCTTCTCAATTCCGGCGCTCTCAGCCCATCTGATCGACTCATCCATCATTGCACTTCCTATACCCTCATGCCTGTATCCATCAATTATTGCAATGCCCAGAACTGCCACATGCCTGTTTTTCAAAAAAGGCTCCCTGATCAGTGTTAATACACCTATTATTTTTCCATTGTCTTCAGCTATTAAAATGAGGTCATTTTCACCTGAAATTTTAGTATTTATATAATCAATGGCATAGAAATGTTCTCCCAAAAGATAAATTTCCTCCGCCATCACACTTTCAAATACATTCACTATTCCGTCAAGATCGTTTCTGGTTGCCTGCCTAATGAGAATTTGATTTCCATTCGGAATATTCAACAATCTTTTCAAGAGCATTAACCAGCCTCCTGGCCGTGGTTATTACTGGTATGTTCATCTTTTCTAAATTGTCTGATACATCTTCTGTAAAACTTCCACCGGACATGACTGCTATGACAGGCCTGTTCCAGTTTTTAGAAAATAATTCGTAGAGCTTATGAATATTTCTGTAGATCGGTGCATTGGGAATAACAAAATAAAGAACAAAGATATCTACATTCTTTGAATTTTTTATTTTTTCCATAACATCCATGTACCATTCAGGTGTGGCGGAACCCGTTAAATCCAGCGGGTTTGAAACTATTGCAAAATCGGGAAGTATCTTTTTGATCTCTTCCTTTTCATCATCATCAAGATTTGCAAGCTTAAGTTTTCTTGACCTGCCAATTTCATCCGCGGTTACAACACAAGGGCCTGCGCCATTTGTGATCATTAGTATTTTACCTCCTGACGGAAGAGGCTGCTTTGCAAGAATCTTTATGATGTCAACCATATCCTCTATATCATCCACGGTTATAACGCCTGACTGTTTCATTGCCCCCTCATATACTGAATAATTCTCTGCCAGTGCGCCCGTGTGAGATTTTGCCGCGATCTGCCCTTCCCTGGTTTTCCCTGCCTTGAGAATTATTACGGGTTTTTCATGTGAAACTTCCCTGGACATTTCAAAAAACTTCCTTCCATCCCTGAAGCTTTCCAGGTATCCTGAAATTATTTTTGTATCATTATCCGACATGAAATATTCCAGCATGTCTATTTCATTTATATCCACCTTGTTCCCGAAGCTTATAAATTTGCTCACGCCTATGTGATGTTTTTCCATGAGCTCAAGCAGTGTAACTCCATATGTCCCTGACTGTGTCATGAATGCAACGGGTCCATCTCCTGGCCTTTTCATGGCATCCCTTGCCTGGAAAAATGTATCAAATTTGGACCGTGACGAAAATACACCTATGCAATTTGGGCCCACGACCCTGATTCCGTATCTGTTGGATATTTCGGATATCCTTTTTTCAAGCAATTTTCCTTCATCACCAAGCTCACCAAAACCACCTGAAATTATTATTGCTCCCTTCACCCCCTTTACTGCACCCTCTTCTATTACATCCGGTATATTCTGTGCCTGAAGACTTATAACCATAAGATCAATACTTTCAGGGATTGATGATACATTTGGATATGATTTCAGTGAAAAAATCTCCCTTTCATTTGGATTTACAGGATAGATTTTTATTCTGTCCCTTGAGGCTATTAGGGAATTCATTATTTCATATCCGATTTTACCTTCCTTATTTGAAGCACCCACGACAGCAACTGATCTGGGATTAAATAGAAAGTCCATCATCTCTGAAATTGAGAGATATTTAATAACATTTTCTTTTAATAGCAAAATATTTTATTGAAGGATTTTTTTTAGATGCGATGCCGGGAATATTTAAAAATAAGATAAAAAATGAAAGATCACTTTTCAATGAAATGATGAAACTGACGGAATATGAAGAAAAAGCATCGGTCATAATAAAGAGAATACTTTCATGCCCGAAGAATATCATTTCGGAAAAAGAAAAGCTGAAGGATGTCGAGAGAGAAATGGATGAGGTAATATTTGAAATAAAACTATCCATTGTGGAGGGGGCAATAAATCCATCTTTGATAGATAATATTCTCAATCTTATAGAAAAATTTGATGATAACGTCGATACGATCTATTTCATGAGCAGGGAAATAAACAGATATTTTCTCTATCTTAACAGTAATTACAGGGATACAGAAGGGATATGTGCATTCTATTCTATAATAAACAAGATGATAGATGCACATATGGAAAACATAAATCTTATAAGAAAAATGCTATCATCAGAAATGGAAAGTGAATTTGTTGTAAACTGGACAAGGATCATAAAAATTGAGGAGGAAATGGATGATCTGAAGGATAACCTGCTTGACGAAATATATGAAAAGGCAAACAGGCTCGATTACCTCACATATCTTCATTCAGTGGAAATAATTCACAAGGGGGATGATATCATAGATACGGACAGGGATATCTCGGAATTGCTTATTAATATAGTTGAAACAATAATAAAATGACTTCATTTTACAATATTTTTCATCATATCGACGCGATCGGATATTATTCCATGTGAAAATCCTCTGATATTTTCATACTGTTCCCTGCCATTTATAACCCATGGAATTATGGTATATCTTTTCGATAAAAAGGCATATTTTTTTGCTATTGAATATTCCGGCAGAAAATATTCAATGTTGTTTTCTTCCATGATTTCATATAAAAATTCTCCGGATATCAGCCTCTCAGAATTTTCTTCATAATCCAGGCCGAGCTTTATGGAATCATCTATCTCCCTGAAATCCGAAAGGGATTCTGGATCAAATGATATTATTATGATATTTCTTTTATCAAAATTATCGATTACATCAGAGACAATTTCGGGCATTTTAACATTTATCCTTGTGAAATCATCATACACCGTTTTAAGTTCAATGAATAATTTTTTACCCCGCAATCTTTCTAGAACCTCAAACAGTGTTGGTATGAATTCACCTTTTTTCAGCCTGAGTTTTCTCAGATCGATCAGATTCATTTCTGAAATCTTTTTATTGATTCCGAACATCCTCTTTAGATCAAAATCATGAAAGATGACAGGAACATTATCCATGGTAAGCTGAACATCCATCTCAACACCATCTGCACCGTGTTCAAAGGCGTCCATGAATGATTCAAGAGTATTTTCGGTGTATTTTAATGTCAGACCTCTGTGCCCTATAAGATCCATGTTTGATATATATGGATTTCAATATCAAAAAATTATTTATCCCGAAATGAATTAAATGGTACAATGAAGGTGTTTGTTTATCAGCCGTACAAAAACCTTGGTTTATTCGGGAACAGAGAAACCATTGAGAATACTGTAAGGAATAATGAAGCAAATCTGTTTGTTTTTCCTGAACTCTATATTTCAGGATATTTTTTGAGGGATGAAATACACAATGTCTCCCTTTCCAGGGATGATGAATTTTTTGACCCGCTCGTAAAACTAGCGAGGGAAAGGAAAACAAATATAATATTTGGATTTCCCGAAAAGGAAAATGGCTTTCTTTACAATTCAGCAATGATAATAGATGAAAAGGGCGATAAGAAGGTTTACAGAAAGATGCATCTTCCAAATTTCGGACCATTCGAAGAATATCTGTATTTCAAGCCGGGTGATGATCTCGTATATTTTGACACGTCATCGGGAAGGGTTGGGGTTGAGATATGCTATGATATATTCTTCCCATTCATAACCGAACACCTGGCCATGAACGGAACAAAATATATTGTCAACATATCCGCAAGCCCTGTAACATCAAGACCTCTATTTGAGATGCTTATTCCTGCGAGGGCGGTGGAAAATACAGTCTATTTCATATATAACAATTGGGCAGGCACACAGAGAAATCTTGTTTTCTGGGGAGGCTCAACAGTTGTAAGCCCGAGGGGGAAAATAATTAAAAAGGCAGATTATATAAAAGAAGAAATAATTTTGGAAGATTTGGATGATGATGAAATAAAAATTGCGAGGGCGTTCAGACCCACACTGAGAGATAACAGGAACAGACAGCTCTGATCACTTTTTGTTTTTAACCGCTATTTTCACAACTATATATCCATCCCGGTCTTCCATTGATATTATTTCATTCTGTGTTTTTTTGGCCCATGCCTGTGCATCAGCCTTTATTCCAGGGTCCGTTGCCATTATCTCTATGATATCCCCATTCTTTGAATTCCTGTATGCTTTCATCAGATCAGTTATTGGTCCTGGACATGCTGAACCACGACTGTCAACCTTTATCTCTGCCATTTCAATCACCTCATATGAAGAGTGTCTGGTATCCGGAACACATTTCAAGGAATGCAGCTGCACCTATGATGTCATCCACAATGGGATCAAGATCATCCTTATTCTTTATTCCAAGTGCCCCGGCCATGAGAGAACACACATATACTCCTATCTCTCCATATTCCTTTGATGATTTTAGCATTTCAAACCATGAAGGGGCGTTCATTTTTTTCAGCCCTTCCATCAGCATGGGGGCCATTGGTTCATATTCCTTCGGTACGGACATCACATTTTTATCAGCATTCTTCCTGAACAGGGTTGTTGCCCATCCCGTCACAAAAATCTTCACCGGTATGCCCATATTCGCAGATGCCTGGGATAAAACTCCAACCGGAATTAACTTGTCGGCTGTTGAGGAAAACAACACTATTGCAAGACCACCCTTTTCCATTATTATCACCAGTACATATTATTGCATTTAATATAATAAATTTTTCGAAATTCGTATTTCTAATTTTTTATATTATAATTTAAAATTATAATTCGTTTTAAAATTACATTATTGATTTAAAATTAGAAATATTAAACCAATCTATTAATTTTTATTGATATTCATGGAAATTGAATATTTCAAAAAACATAAATAAATATGAATGATATACGTAATGAGGATGGAATAATGAGTGATGAATTTGACGTCATCATAGTAGGTGGGGGACCGGCGGGCCTGACAGCCGCCATAGTTGCCGCAAGGAATGGCCTCAATACTCTTGTTCTCGAAAGGGGTGAATACAGTGGCTCCAAAAACGTCTTTGGAGGTGTAATATACACAAATACCCTTAGAAAACTCTTTCCGGATTTCCAGAAAGATGCACCCATAGAGAGACCAATTACGAGGAGAAGACTTACATTCATGGATGAAAAGTCCTATTTTTCGGTTGATTATAAAAACTACGGTTTCAGGGATAATTTTATAAATGGATTTTCAACCTTCAGGTCAAAGTTTGATGCCTGGCTTGCCAAAAAAGCAGAGGATGCAGGTGCGCTGATTGCCACGGGCGTCAAGGTCGACAGCCTGCTCCATAAGGATGGTAAGGTAAGCGGCGTCATAAGCGGAAATGATCAGATGGAGGGTAAAATGGTAATACTTGCCGACGGTGCGGTTTCACTGCTGGCCATGTCAGAGGGAATGAAGGGCTGGCCTGATCCAAACAATTATGGTGTTGGAATAAAGGAGGTTTTCCAGTTAACAGAAGAGGAAGTTAACAAAAGGTTTGGTATAACAAGCAAAGATGGAATTGAGGATCTGATAATAGGATATCCAACAAAATATCTGAGAGGTGGAGGATTCATATACACGTTCAGGGACATGGTATCTGTAGGTGTAATAGTTTCACTTGAAGCTCTTAGAAAAAGTGAACATTATGCCATTGACATAATTGAAGATTTCAAGGAACACCCCATGGTCCAGGATCTTATCTCGGGTGCACAGATAAAGGAATACTCTGCCCATGCAATACCGGAAGGCGGGCTCAGGATGATTTCAAAGCTTTATAGGGACAATGTAATGGTTGTTGGGGATGCGGCAGGGCTTGTAAATTCATCTGGAATATATCTTAATGGGGTAGAAATTGCAATGAAATCGGGTATGATTGCTGCAGAGGTTGCTGTTGAGGCAAACAAGAAAAAGGATTATTCGGAAAAAACATTATCAGTCTATGAGAGGAGAATGAATGATGAAATTCTGATAGAATTCAGGAATCTGAAGGATGCGCCGTACTTCCTTGAAAATCCTAGGATGTATAACTATTATCCGAAATTTGTAAATCAGATGATGGAGAAGATGATCATTTCGGATGGTATTCCAAAGGAAGCACTTATAAACATGATTAAGGGAAAGGAGAAATGGGAATTGATAGAAGATGCGCTCAGGGGGTTGAAGGCTCTATGAAAATGAATATAGATGATAGGCTTGCACTGGTAAAATATAAGGTTGACAACAGGCCACACATTATCCTGAAGGATGACAAGGTATGCGATACATGCGAGGGAAAATACTGCGTCCATGTTTGTCCAGCATCATGTTACAGGATAGAAAACAACAGGGTTATATTCCATTATGAAGACTGTGTTGAATGCGGTTCATGTCTTATTTCATGCGATAAAAAGAATATTGACTGGAATTATCCAAGGGCTCCTTACGGTGTAACATTCAAATTCGGATAATCATTTGATTAATTCATAATGAACGTGGTTTAATTCCGGCATTATTATTTTTTCCATTGCTAGTTTGCATGCATTGGGTGAACCTGGAAGAAGAAAAACCATCCTGTCCCTGTATGATCCTGCCATTGCCCTCGACATCATTGCGGATGTTCCGATTTCCGTATAACTGATATATCTGAATAACTCACCAAACCCGGGAATGATTTTTAAAAATGGGGAGACTGCTTCAGGTGTAAGATCAAATTTGCTTATGCCCGTACCACCGTTTAAAATAACTACATCCGATTCCTCTATGAATTCAAAGAATTTTTTCCTTATTTCATATATATCATCTTTAACAGTATCGTAGAATTTTATGATATGACCATGATTTTTTATTATGTCAATGATAACTTTACCAGTTTCATCATTTTCCCTTGTTCTTGTTGTGCTGACCGTTATAACAGATATTTTCAGAATATATGAATGTGACTTATGTTCCTCCATTGAACCATTCACCCCTTATTTTTCTGTAAGTTTCATCAAGTGATTCTCCAAGTACCTTTGTATCTGACAATACTGGCATGAAATTTGAATCACCGCACCATCTTGGAACAACATGAATATGCATGTGGTCCTTTACACCTGCACCCGCCACGAGACCAAGATTCATGCCTATGTTAAACCCTTCGGGATTCATGACCTTCTTTAAAACATTTACAGATTTTTCAACGAATCTCCATATTTCCCTTCGTTCTTCATCATTCAATGATGATATATCCGCTATGTGTCTTATCGGAGCAACCATCAGATGCCCTGGATTGTATGGATAAATGTTCATGATAACCATGGCCTTGTCATTAAAATCTATAACATATCTATCATCTGGTTTTTCCAGAGCCATGCAAAATATGCATCCCTCTTCTTTTTTTGGGGCCTGAATGTATAATATTCTCCACGGAGCGTACAATCTTTCCATAGAATGATATCTGTTTAATTATACATAATGATTTTGTTATTTCAATATTTCAAATTCCTTGTTTCTGGATGTTCTACCTTTTATTAATTTTACATTTTTTATATCTGTATTGAAATATTCTGCAATTTTTTTCATTACATCAATATTTGCCCTGTTATTTTCAGGTTTTTTATCCGTATAGACATTAAGGATATCATTGATCATTTCGGTATTTCCTTTCCCAAAATTTACCCTGACACGGATTATCATTCTTTCATCTTCTCCTTACAAAAATCATGAAAATGTTGATTGACTAAAATATATTTCCATTCTCAGGAATTAATTCTATATCAAATGATATACATTTTCCGCATGAAAATGATCATAAAAAATAAAAAATTTGTGGAATTTGAAATGCTTTTCCTTAAATATGCGAAAAGTTATTTAAAACTCTACATTGATTAAACGTCATCTACTGTGTTGAGTAATTATTTTTATACATAAATACCCTTATTTCTCTATTTTTTAGATCTTTCTCACATTTTATGGATATTTCATTGCTCCATATACGCTCATCTCACCATAATTTTTTAATGTATCATATGCCCAGAATCTCCGACAATTGGGATACCATATTCTCGCCGAATTTTATTTTTACTGATGAATTTATGCCATCCATTGCATTCCACATTTTCCCGTATTCATTCTTCTTTGACCATTCTTTATATCGAAGAGTATTCTTTTCTTTAATTTACCTAGGACGTTCTTTTCCTTTGTGATTCTAGTGACCCATTGAGGCATTTTTCCTTATCTTTATTGCTTTGTCTACTCCTATTTCTCCGAGCAGTTGATCATACTGTAATTATCGTATGCTCCATTTCCATAAAATTTACTTATCTCATATCCTTACTTTTTTAGATCAATTATATGATTTTCAACAACTTTTGT
>JAGDXR010000039.1 GCA_023261745.1 Thermoplasmata archaeon
CTTTGCTTAATCAACAATCTATTAATGAATACAGAATTATATTTACATCATTATCTTCTTTGTGGTTAATAAAATATTTAGTTAATGATAAAAATTATATTAATAAATATATATCCTAATTCAAATCTAATTTCATAAATCAGCGCCCGAGCCGGGATTTGAACCCGGGTCTGAGGCTCCGCAGGCCTCTAGGATTTTCCAAACTACCCCACTCGGGCCATTGACATTATTTCATCATCAACTTTTTTCTTTCTGCAGCAGTATAACCTGTGGCCCTTTCAAGAAATTCGTTGTATTTTTTTATTGTTTCTTCATATTTTTCTTTGATGTTATTGGATTTTGTTTCCACATAAAGTTTATTTTTTCCAACCTTTACTTTTATTTCATCCAGGGAACCGTATGATGCAATTAAGTATTCTCCATCTATCCTATAATCACCAAAGATTTCTTTCAGTATTTCTTTCACATATCCTTCATTAAAATTCATTTTTTTCTTTACCGGGTATTCTCTCACGGTGTCACCCTCCTTATGTTCCTTGGATATGGTATTGCATATTTAATATGTTCCAGGCCGGCCACCCACCAAATAAACCTGTCAATTCCAAGTCCAAATCCTGAATGTGGGACAGATCCATATTTTCTCAGATCAATATACCATCCATAATCATTGGGATTCAGATTTTCCTCTTTCATTCTCTGAATCAGTTCATTATAATCCCAGATCCTTTCACCACCGCCTATAATTTCACCATATCCCTCGGGTGCAAGCAGGTCATGGTTTAAAACAACATCGGGATTATCAGGATCTGGCCTGTGATAGAAAGGCTTCAGTTTTTTTGGATAGTTGACAACAAATGTTGGCTTTTCAAACTTTTTGGTTATAGCATGTTCCTCATCCGCACCAAGATCCGAACCGTAATCTATATCCAAACCAACATTCTGACCTATTTTTATAACATCTTCATATTTCAGCCTGTCAAATGGTGGTTTTACCTTTTCAAGCATCGAGATATCTCTGTTGAGTAATTTTAGTTCTTTAGTGTTATTTTCAAGAATTCCATCTACAATATACGTAATCATTTTTTCCTCAAATTTCATTATGTCTTCATTTGATAACCATGCTGCCTCTGCTTCGCAGTGCCAGAATTCTGTCAGATGTCTTCTGGTTCTGGATTTTTCTGCCCTGAAGGAGGGTGCCACAGTGTAAACATTTTCCAGTGAAAAAATGAATGTTTCAAGATAAAACTGTGAGCTCTGTGTAAGATATGCCTTCCTTCCAAAGTATGGAACTTCAAATAATGTTGAACCACCTTCAACTGCATTGCTGACAAACATGGGAGCCTGAACTTCATAATATCCTTCATTATGGAAGAATTCATGCAGTTTATAGAATGATGTGGCCCTGATTTTTAAAATTGCATTCATTTCTCTGGATCTTAACCAGAGATGTCTAATATCCAGTAAATATTCATCGCTCTGGTCTTTATAAATGGGGAAATTTTCACTTTTTCCAATCAATTTAAAGGAACTGGCAAGAATTTCAAAACCCGTTGGTGCACGTTCATCCTTTCTCAAAACTCCCCTTACTACAACTGAACTTTCAATATTTGCATTTTTGGCATGTTTAAAATCCTCATCGTTAACATCTGATTTTGAAATTACAACCTGAATTATATCGGTTGAATCCCTAACAATAACAAAGATTATTTTTCCGCTCTCCCTCCATCTGTAAACCCAGCCTTTAATTTCTACTTCCATTCCTTCAGTGCCATTTTTTAAAACTTCTTCAATCTTCATGGCAATAATAATAATTTTCAGCGTAATATATTTTATTGATATGGGCATGTAAAATTAATTTTAAATTAATCTCATTTAAATTTCAAATAAAACTTTTCAGGAAATTGATGTTCAGGTATTGGAAAAGATTTTAAAACCATAAAATTATCATAAACTAATGGGGAATTCAATCGACTATGTTATGAAAAAGTTTCGAGAATATTATATAAATTCAAAAATTTCCCTGCCCGTAAGATTTACGCAAAGGGAATTTGGATTTATGTTTTTCAATACTGAGGGAATGATAAGACATCTAAAATTTCATGATGAAAAAGAATTAAGGGAATTTATTATAAAGAATATACCATCACATTCCTATTATTCAACGGCATATTATCGTTATCCAGATAAGGAGAGAATGGATGAAAAGGGGTGGATGGGTGCGGATCTGATATTTGATCTGGATGCAGATCATATTACCGAGGGAAGAAACCTTACATACGAAGAGATGCTTGAGGAGGTTAAAAGGGAGACTAAAAAACTGATATATGATTTTTTGATTTCAGATTTTGGTATTAACAAAAATGATATTAGACTGGTTTTTTCCGGTGGTAGAGGGTATCATATACACATAAGAAATGAAAAAGTGGTAAAGCTTAACAGTGATGCACGAAGAGAAATTGTCTCATACATTACGGGCAATAACATGAGATTCGATTTTTTTGTTGAAGAAAGCATAAAGAATGAAAAATTGTTTGATGAGGATTATGGAGGATGGTACAAAAAATTCACAGACCAGACCAAACATGTGGCAATAATAATAAGAGATTATCTGGATTCCAATGATTTTGAAACAGTGGAAAATATCATGAAAAATTCTGGAATAAAGTACAGAAAGAGGTTAATCAATGCACTGCTTCAGGAAAAACCAATTAAATTGAACGGTAAAAGTAACCCCAGGGTTATTGATCTTCTCTCTGAACTGAACAATACAAAATGGATAAATCTTATTGGTAATAATGAATTAATCAATGATTTTCTCAATATGGTTAAATATTTTGTTTCCGTAAATGTTGCGGGTAAAACAGATGAGCCTGTCACAAAAGATATCCACAGATTAATAAGGTTACCAGGTACATTGCATGGAAAAACAGGACTGAAGGTCACAGAGGTTGAACTAGAAAAACTGGATGATTTTGATCCACTCAATGATTCTGTCATAAAGGAATTTATGAAAAAAGATATCAAGGTTATTGTAAAAAAGAAATTTTCCATAAATTTTTCAGGCCAGAAATATAATTTTAATGAAGGGGAGGATGTAATGCCTGAATCCCTTGCCATTTTCGCAATATTGAGAAATTTTGTAGAAATAATAT
>JAGDXR010000044.1 GCA_023261745.1 Thermoplasmata archaeon
AGTCTATGAAAATCTTGCCTCAAATAATTAAAGAGGTAGTCTGATGATAAATTGATCAAAAAACATAATAGTTAATATTAAATTCGATTAATTTATTATCATCAAAATTTTTATCTTAAACATGAAGGAAAAAAAGGAAAACTTCAATGATTGGTACAATGAGATAGTTGAGGAGGCAAAGCTGATTGATAAAAGATACCCAATAAAAGGCATGAATGTCTGGTTACCATATGGCTGGTCCATAGCCAGAAAAATGGATGAAATTCTCAGAAATCTGATGAATGAATCAAATCACGATGAAGTCTGTTTTCCTTTACTTATTCCGAGCGATCAGTTTTCAAAAGAGGCTGAACATATTAGGGGATTTGGTGGAGAGGTTTTCTGGGTCGAAAGAGGAGGTAATGAAAAGCTTGACATTCCATTGATATTGAGGCCAACGAGTGAAACTGCAATGTATCCCATGTTTTCATTATGGATAAGAACACATGGAGACCTTCCATTGAAGATTTTTCAGATAGTTAATGTATTCAGATACGAGACAAAACAGACAAGGGCATTCATGAGGGTCAGGGAAATACATTTCTTTGAAGCGCATACGTGTCATGAATCGAAAGAGGATTCAGAAAATCAGATAAAGGAAGATATGGAGATATGGAAAAAATTCTGTGAAAAGATGGCTCTGCCATATATCTTAAACAGGAGGCCAGACTGGGATAAATTTGCCGGTGCAGAATATTCAATTGCTGCAGATACAATCATGCCATCTGGCAGGCCATTGCAGATAGGGACAATGCACAGTTACGGCCAAAATTTTTCCAAAGCGTATGAAATCATGTATACCGGAGAAGATGGTTCAAGGGAATTTGTATATCAGACAACATTTGGAATCAGTGAGAGGATCATAGGAGCAATAGTGGGAATACACGGTGATGACAGGGGTCTTGTTCTCCCCCCAGAAATCGCACCATATCAGATAGTCATAATTCCCATCATTCTGGGAGATAAGGAAATTATCATTCAGGAATCAGGAAGATTGTTTGAAGAACTGAAAAACTATTTCAGGGTCAAGCTTGATGACAGGGACGATTATACTCCCGGTTACAAATTTTATGACTGGGAACTTAAGGGAGTTCCGCTCAGGATTGAGATAGGTCCAAGAGATATTAAAAATAATGTTATTACCATTGCAAGAAGGGACAAATTTGAAAGGATAACTGTCAGAAGAGATGAGGTTAAGACAAAAATCAGGGAAATACTGGATGATATTCAGAAAAATCTTAATGAAAAGGCATGGAAATACATGAATTCCATGATAAAAACTGCAGAATCAATGGAAGAGATAAAAAAGGATGAAGGTGTGAACATTATTCACTGGTGTGGCTCAAAGGATTGTGCGGATGTCATAGACAATGAATCCGGAAAAAAGGTTCTGGGTCTGCCTTTAAATGCTGACAGAAAAAAGGGCAAATGTGTCGTCTGTGGCATGGAAACCGATATTACATGTTATATTGGTAAGCCTTACTGAACACTATTTTTTATATCTTTCTCATTCATTCTTGCCAATAAAACACCAAGTATTCCAAAAACTATAATTACTGAGACAAATGAAAATAATCCAACGTCTGTCCATGCATTGTAATACATTCCCCACCCAGTATAGAATATAAGGGCCAGTGCGATCAGTGCATATGAAAACATTGCCAACAGAGTATTTCTAAACATTAAATCTCTCAAATCATAAATAAATAAAAATGTTTTGGTGATTAAAAGAATGCTGTTATATTTTCATATATCATGTATATTGCAACGATTATAATTATTACAGCAAATATTTTTGTTAACCTGGTTCTTGAAACTTTATGGGCAAAATGAGCACCCACCCATCCTCCTGCTATTCCACCCAGTATGTATAAAACAGTTATAATCAGGTTTATTTTTCCATTGAATGAATATCTTATTGCGGTGGTTATGCCGAATGTTCCGACACTGACTAGTGAAGTCCCTATGGCATTCAGTATGTTCAGACCCGCACCATACATGAGACTTGGAACAATCATGAACCCTCCACCGATACCAAAATATCCCGATGCAAAACCTACAAGAAATGCATATAAAATCAATAAATAATAATTTGGTTTTCTTATCGGTTTTTCATTTGTATTTGTTGAACATTTTCTTCTGTACATATAAACTGCTATGATTATCATTACAATCGCAAAAAGGAAAAGAAGTTTTTTCCCCGGAGTTATCAGACCGAGCTGGGCCCCTATCATGACACCGATAACACCTATGATGCTGAACAGAACCCCAATCCTGAAATTAACATTATTTTTTTTTGCATGAGGTATAAGATTGAGATATGCATTGATTCCGACTGCCAGTGCAGTTGTCCCTATTACAATGTGGGGATGGTCATATCCCACAAGATATATCAATAGAGGAATAGCCAGTATTGATCCACCACCGCCAATCAACCCGAGCGAAAAACCTACCAGTATTCCGGAAATCACGGATAAAATTCCCTGCAGGAATGTGATATCATACATTCAGAAGGTCACCGGAATATATCCTTCCTTTATTCTTTCCGATGTTTCAACTGCTCCACCAACAAATTCTACACCTTCAAAAATGTCTTCCTTTGTTAGACCCTCATTGTTTATGCTGTTTATACATGCCTTAACCCTTATTCCAAGATCCATGCCGTTTTTAATGCTACTGTAAAACATCTGTGAAAATGCGTGTTTCTTATTCACTATTTGTACCCCCGGACCAATGAAAAGCATTTCCACTTCATTTCCATTTTTCTTTGCCACAATCGAAAAATTGAATGCGACGTTTACCCTGTTAATGTTTTCCTTTCCTGTTATTATAACAGTAAGTATTTTTGTCATTCCATTCACCTCCAAGATATAAAATCCTTGTATAACATGATTCAATTTAAATTTATCGTGTTTTTAAGTATTCCTGATAAATTTTTTCAATCAGGGCATCCACATCCACATATTCATTTTCAAATATTTTTTTGGCCTGAATGTAAAGTTTTCTTGATCGGTCTTTAAGTTCTTCCCTGTTTTTATCTATTTCATTAATCCTTTCAACAAAATAATCTATATTTTCTATGTAAAATAATGATCTGGTTTCATCGTCAAAACCTCTCGCACCAATTTCCGTTGTTAAAACAGGTAAACCATGAAAAATATAATCAACCATTTTGAAATTTCTTCCCGATCCCCCAGTGACTGGATTTAATGCCAGAAATGATTCTTTCATTATTCTATCCTTTTCCCTTTCATTCAGAAGTCCATGATAAATTATGTTTTTTCTCTTTACCCTTCCCGGATATCTGTTAAGATTACCTATTATATGAAAATTGAAATTCTTTAAATTTTCAGCAAATTCACCTATTTTTTCTAGGGCTTTAATGTTTTCTGAATATATTGAACCGATGAAAACAATATCCCTTGAATTATAGCCTTCCCATGAATATTCCGGCAGATCCATTATATGCCTCAAAACAATCACATTATTCCTGGAATAGAGTTTCTTTATTTTTTCTGCATCATTTTCTGTAAATGAAAAAATGACAGATGAATTTTCAACCAGCGACTTTTCTATTTTATATGTTTCCTCCCTGAATATATTATTTTTTCTTAATTCATATTCCACATTGTGTGCATCATAAATAATCATTTTATTTTTCGTGAATCCTTCTGTAAGTGGATATAACCATGGACCTTCATATATTATTATATCAGAATTTTCAATTTCTCTTTTTATTTCACTAATTATTTTTTTCGAAATGAATTTTCCCTTTGACAGGTAAATTTCAAATGACCTGTTTCTTTTGATGAAGGAGTAAATCATCAGCAATACTGCCCTGTACTGAATTGTTTCACCAGAACGAAAATTTTTTAAAACCGGGCCACCGATTGCCACAATTTTTTTGTCATGTTTTTTTATGAGTGAATGAACCCTGAGACTGTAAGCTGAAATGTATTCCGGAAAAACAGTTCCATGTGCAAGCTGGAGGATCTTCATATTCATTACACCACAAATTTTTCATTGCCCCTGAATATTGAAATTTCATCACGAAGATTTTTAATGACGTTTGGATGTTCTGAAACGTTTGCCTTCTTACCATGAAATGTGAATTCTTCAACTTCACCGTTTTCTCCGTTTATTACAAGTTTGAATCCCTTGCTGTAAACGGCCTTCCTTTTTGGAAAATATTCTATTATTTTTTCATAGATGTTATCCATCTTTTTTATTATGCCTTCATCAGACAATCTTTTCAGATTATGTATGGGACCAAACATTTCGGAAAATACGGTTTCTTCAGTTAGAACATCTTCATTATTACCATCCACAGCATTTTCAATCAATTTTTTGATGTTTACCAGGCTCTGATAACCGGATTTCCTCTTTATTTTTACATTTCCCGGATATTTCACTATTAACGGTATCTCTATGATTTCATCATAAAGAAAATTGCCATGACCGTAAAAGGGTATTTTTCTCTGTTCCTTCATTGCCTGGCCATGGTCTGATGTTATTATTATAAGGGAACTGTCATACATTTTCTTCTTTTTGAGGAAGTTTACAAGCCTTCCTATTTCATAATCAACATTTTTTAATGACTTTCTATAGCCTTCTTTGACATCTTTTATTTTTCTATCATCTATGACATCAAATCCAAAAAGATCGTTATATTTTATTTTTCTGTCATCTGTATCAAGTTCCCATGAAGAACTCGGTTCATGAACTTCCATGAAATTTATGAATGTGAAGAATGGTTCGTTAAAACTCGAATTCAGTATATTATCAATAATGATATCGGATGCCTTGTAAAATGGATATCCATATTCCCTTTTCTTTTTAAGCATCCATCTAAAAGTATGGTAATAATGTGAAAATTCCTTAAATTTACCATGCAGCAGAAGATATTCCGTTGCATCGATCCTGTTTTTACCGTATTTTTTGTAATCCCTCACAGCCTCCATTTCCCTTTCAGTGAGATATTCCGAAGAAAAGAATGTAAAGGATGAATAATACAGGTCAAACATTGAACTAGGTGATAGCCAAGGATTTGTGGAATACCCTATATTGCTGTACCCCCTCTTATAAAGATCCTTAACAAACCAATGTCCATCATATTCCAGCATTTTTTTAAAAATTACTTCGTCCCCCTCATCATAATTTTCATGTACCCCATGTTCCCCGGGATATAGACCTGAAAAGATTGACATGTGGGATGTTGGCGTCCAGTTCCCGGATGATACAGCATTTTCAAATAACACTCCATCCCTTGCTATTTCATTTATGAATGGAGTGTCTGTATCCCCTCCATAAAGTGACATCACATCCCTGCGAAGAGTATCTATAACGATTAAAAAAACGTTGACATCCATTTTACATGTATCCGAATCTTCTCAGTTTTTCCATCATGCCTTCCTTATCCTGAGACCTTCCTGCCCTTTCATATGTATGTTCAAGATCCTGTTCCCATGCCGGTTTATCACTGGTTTTCTTTGAATCATATTTCCCATCTATTGATCTGTATCCCTGTTTATAGAGTGGATGTACTGGAAGATTGTACTTGAATGTATATTCCCATACGTTTCTTTCAGTGAATGGAAGTATCGGGTGAACCCTAACATGTGGGGGCTCTTCCCTTGGAGATATGAATACTTCCCATGACCTTGCAGGATTTTCATCCCATCTTATGCCCGTAAAGAGGGCATCTATCCTGTACCTTTTAATTGCATTATTCATAGCCACGGTTTTTAGAACATGATTACCAACATCAGTATCTAGTGAATATTCAAAATAATCTTCAAGAAATCCAATTTTTCTTACCTCTCTCTGATTTTCCTCATCGAGATCCTTTACGTAAATCTTTCCATCCTTAACCTTATTCAGGGCATCCTCATTTCTGGCATAAATCACCTTAAAATTCCATTCCCTGCTGATTTTTTCAATCAGTTCGAGTGTTTCATCATAATGCTGTCCGTGATCTATAAATAATGCCGGCGGCATTTCCATGTTGTTTTTTTCCACATATGATTTAATCAGATGAAGAACAACCATGCTATCCTTTCCTGCAGACCATACCACAAATGGCCTTTTGTACCTTTCCAATGCATCCCTGATAACCACCCTGGCAATATCCTCCTTAGCGTTAAGACTCAATCCGCCTTCCACTCTTTTATTATATTCCATGAATATGTCCATTTTGATGATATATATAATTTTTATTCAATACCTATTTTTAAAAATTAAAAATATAAATTATTAATTATCTTTAATACTTTTCCGGGAAAATTAATTTATGTAGTTGTATTTTTAAGTGCATGAGAAGGATCATATTCATTTCAATAATTCTGGTGCTTCTTCTATTCATTTCAATCATGACTGTTCCATTTTCATTTCTGAACCCTTACAGCGGAATTTTTACCGAAATAAATGGCTCTAATTATACATCAGAAACCATAAATCTTCCAGGTCTGACCTCACCGGTAAATCTGTATATGGATTCCAATGGCATCGCCCATATATATGCAAGGAATAACAGGGATCTGTTTCTGGCCGAGGGATATTACATGGCACAGAACAGATTGTTCCAGATGGAAATACAGGCCCTGATGGCCTCCGGAAATTTGAGCAGATGGGTTAAATCAGAATATCGGTCTGACCTTACAATGCATTATCTTGGCCTTCCAAATAATGCATATAACCTCATGATTTCATATAAAAACAATGAAACCAGGTATTATGATTATCTTTTAGCCTTTTCGAAGGGGGTAAATGATTATATCAACGGAAGCCAGACACCCATGGAATTCAGATTGTTGAATGTTAAACCGTTTTACTGGTCACCGTTTTATTCAATGGTCTGGGAAGAATATATGACACTGTTTTTAACAACGGGAATATATGAACCCATACAGATGGATCTTTTCTATTCATATTTTGGATATAATAATACAAATCTGGTATGGCCAATGTACCCTTATTACACACATAACATTACAGTGGTCCCGGGAGACGGAACGGTTAACGGTTACAATCTGACAGATCAGGGAATCAATCCATCATATTTATATCATATGGACTGGTTTTCAGTATGGGCAACGGGAATAGATAAATCACTTCTTAAAAATTTAACATATCTTCTGAGAATTTCATACAACAATATTTCAGATCCATATATTGAGTACAGCCACTTCAGCATAGGAAGCAACAGCTGGATTATAACATCTAATTATTCTAAGTACGGATATCCAATGATCGCAAACGATCCTCACCTGACACTGCTTGTTCCATCACTCTGGATTCCCCTTCAATTAAATGATCCTAACATGAATGTAACAGGATGGGCCCTGGCAGGTATTCCTGGAATTTTAATCGGGCATACATCAAGGACTTCATGGGGGATCACATCTGCCGAGGGAAATTCGGCCAATGATTATCTGGAAATACTGAAGGGCAATTATTATCTTTATAACAATTCATGGCACAGACTGAAAGAATACAATTTTACGCTGCTGAACAAAAAATATACAATGTATTATACAAACCATGGTCCTCTCATAGGCAGGTACGAAAATTACGGTATCTCGGTGGACTGGACAGCTTCCAGACCATCATACATTCTCATTTCAGAACTAAAACTGGACATGAGCAAAAATTATACCGATATGATCAATGCACTGAAAGACTGGGGCTATCCTCCACAGAATTTTGCACTAGCATCAGTTCATCATGCCGGTTATTTAACCGCGGGAATGTATCCACTGATTAGGGAGACTTTGCCAGATAACATGACAGTTTATGTAATAGGCTCAAGGAGTTTACTGAATGGCTCCAATCCTGAATATTCATATGCAGGTTATGTTCCATTTAAGTATCTGCCACAGATTGAAGATCCATCTAGGGGTTATGCATTTGCACCTAACCAGCCACAGGTTAACGAGAATTATCCATACCCGTTCATTGGAAGTTTCTGGGCTTCCGGTGGAAGGGCAATGAGCATTTATAATTATCTTAAAACGCATGAAAAGATGAATTTAACGGACATGAAAAGATTACAGGCGAACCTGACAGACTCATGGGCAGAAATGCTGAAACCGGTGCTAATAGATTCCCTTTCAGATATGAAAATGAATTATACGGAAAATCAGGCATATAATATTCTTAAAGACTGGAACTGTTCTGCTGAAATCAATTCTGATGGTATGACCGTATACTGGTATCTCATTTCAAATATTTACAATATGACATTCTTCCATTACGAAAGATTGTACAATATTTCATTCTTATATTCACCATTTGAAACATCCCTGATATATATGCTTAAGAACTATCCCGATTCTTTCTGGTTTAATGGAAATTCTACACTTATAATAGAAAGGGCATTCAATATCACGATCGGTCAATTGATGAAAAATCTTGGCAGTAATATATCCGGATGGACATGGGGCAATGTTCATAAATTATTGATATCCAGCATTACTGGATTGAATGAGCTATCAATAGGGCCAGTATCATATTACGGTGATGATCATACCGTGTCCGTGGGACCGGTACCGTTTGTAACAACATTTCCCCTGCCATATGTAAACCTTTCATCCTCACTGAGAAAAATAGATATTCCCGGCATGGGAATATATATGGGGATATTTCCGGGAGGTCCAAGCGAAAATTTTCTGAGCTATTACTATTCAAATCAGTTTTCACTCTGGTACAGTCATCAATATGTTAATTATGGATACCAGTGGAAAAAGGAGGCTGAATATACCTATGAACCCTAAGTACGCAGTTTCAATTATACTTTCCATAATATTATCATACATGATAGTAATGATGGTCCCATATCCTTTCCTATTCATCCTTCCTGGAATGATACTTTTTCCGGTAAAAAATAAAATTATGATTCCACTGTCATTTTTGATAGGGTTCATGGTACCTTTATCCATCTATATCATCTATCCCTTCAATCTTCTGATAAAATTTGCAAAAATTGTGGGGGCAATTTCAGGCTTATCTCCATTTCTCATAATACTGGTATATCCACTGATTACAGGGATAATCATGATGCTTTCATGCCTTGCTGTCCTTATCATTAGAAACTAAAATCCTTTCAAATTCCTTACCCAGTTTTTCTGCAATTTTTTTCCAGTCATAATTTTCCTCAATGTATTTTCTCATATTTCTTGCATTTTCCTTCAGTTTTTGTAGATTTTCCCCTGCATATAGCATGGATTTGTAAATTTCTTCTGGATCAACCTTTACATATATCAGAGAACCTGCTCTTTCAAATTCGTCAAAAATACCCCTCATTTCATCGCTGAGGATTACAAACAATCCTGAACCCAGTGCTTCTATTACAACAAGACCAAAATATTCATCATGTTTGGGGCCATATGTGGGAAAAACCAGAACGTCCATGCTGGAATATATATCATACAGTTCATCATCCTTGACAAATCCATGGTATATTATGTTATGTGATTTCCTGGAATATTCGATTATCTTATTTTCCAGTTCTCCTGTACCGATTATGTGTAATTCTCCATCGTTCTCTTTTGAATAGAGTTCCCATGCTTTCAGCAGTTCAAATATTCCTTTGTATTCAACAAGTCTGCCAACAAATAAAAATCTGGGTACATCATTTATTTTTTCTGATAATTTATATCTGTTAACATCTAACCCATTTGTGACAACAAAACCTTCTATGTGAGAAATTGATTTTATTTTTGCTGAAGTATAATGAACCGATTTCAGCATCCTTTTTAAGATTCTGTTTTCCAATCTGTTAATCCTTCTCCTTTCTATGGGCAGATAATTATGGGTACCCAGAATTATACTGGGTAGCTTTTTAAATGTTATAAGATCAATGAGAAATATGTAAAAAGCCTGGTAATCTGAAACTATGTAAACTATATCAGAATTCATTATTTCTTTCTTTATTCTTCCATTAAATATATTAAGGATGAAAAATCTAACCATTATATTGTAAAGCAAAAATATATCCTTTAAAATACTGTGTTTCTGAACGGATAATCCGTATTTTTTATTTTTCTGGAGATTTTTCAGTATTTCGGGATATTTTATCTTTATCAATCTGCACCCGAAACATTCCTTTTTAACATAATCTTCTGGAAGCCTTTCCCTGTCGGTTATATTTGAATGAATTATGGTGACATCAAATTTTTCCTTATCCATATTTTTACCATATTCAAGAACTGTTTTCTCAGTACCACCACCATATTCAATAGCCGTTTCGAGGATAAATGTTACCTTTATTTTATTCATTCATTTAATAATTTTAAATTTCAATTAAAACATTTTCATTCAGGGTGTTTAAAAAGATTTTAATAAGACATTTGTCTTAAATATGTCATGAATGAAAATAATGAGTTAAAAAGGGTTTCCGATTCCAGGGTTGATACCGTTTTCACTGTACTTCCAGAAGATACAAACATGTATGGAAACCTTTTCGGTGGTAAACTGGTAGAATGGATAGACCGTACGGCAGCAATTGTGGCTGTAAGACACGCAAGGAAAAATGTTGTGACCGCAAATATAGATAACATCAGCTTCCTTGAACCTATAAAGCTCGGGGATATCGTCATATTGAAGGCATGGATAAATTACGCAGGAAACACGTCCATGGAAATACAGGTTGACATATATACTGAAAAGATATCCACAGGAAAACTTGCAATGGCTTCCAGGGCATATTTAACATATGTTGCGATAGATGAAAATAATAGGCCTGTACCTGTACCTAAACTGATGCTTGAAAATGAGGATGAAATAAAAAGGTTTAAGGAGGCGGAGGAAAGGAAAAAGATCAGGCTGGAACTGAAGAAGATGGTCCGATGATATATCCGGCGAGCTTTTTCCCCATCTCTGCGGCCCTCTGAAGATCCTCTTCCGTCGGAATGATCCCGGCCCTGAATGAGGTTTCCGGTACCTTCAGTTTAAGATCCTTTAATCTGTTTTCTATGAACTTTGGTGCCTCACCGCTCCATGCAAATGTACCAAATGCAAAACCTATTTTGTTTCTCATATTTATTGTTGTCAGACTGGACAGCAAATCCCAGACAGGCTTTATTGCATCTCCATTCAGTGTGCTTGAACCGACTATAAGTGCATCCGAATTCTCTATCAGGTCAAGAAGACTGTCATCTATAACCGTTCCTGCCAGATCAAAAATCTCAACATATACCCCTGAGTCTGCAAGACCCTTTGCAATGCTATTTGCCAATTTTCCCGTACCTCCATATGGCGAGGCATAAAATACCAGTGCCCTTCTGTAATCCCTAGGCTTTGGCGTTGACCATGTTCTGTATAGATCAACATATTTCCATGGGTCCTTTCTGAGTATCATCCCATGACTGGGAGCAATCATGTCTATGTTTTTGTTTTCAATTTTCTTTATGGCCTGCAGTACATAATCCTTGAAGGGCCTCATTATAATCTTATAATAATGTTCAAATGCATATGTAAAATCCCTTGATTCATCGTTGTATATTGCTTCATCGCTGAAATGCTGTCCAAGAAAATCACACGTGAAAAGTATATTTCTTTCCGGTATATATGCAAACATGGTGTCTGGCCAGTGGAGAAATGGTGCTTGTATGAATTCCAGAGTAATATTTCCAAGGCTTATTTTGTCATTATCTCCAACTAGAAGAGGATTTGCATCCCTGTGTAATATCTGTTTTAAAAACAGGCCTGCAGTCTTGGATATGACAACCCTTGCATTTGATTTTTCAAGAATGTACTTTAAGGCTCCAGAATGGTCGGGCTCATGGTGCAGGGTTATTATATAATTTATTTTTTCTAAGGGAACTATCTCCTCAACATTCTTTATGAATTCATCCCTGAATGGTTCCTTTACCGTATCAATCAGTGCTATTTTCTCCTTCCCTACAATTAAATAAGAATTGTAAGTTGTTCCACTTTCAGTCCTGAAAAACACGTCAAAGATCCTCATGTCCGGGTTTTTTACTCCCACATAATATATATCGGGTTTTATTTCAATCATGATGATCATCCTCCAGAATTTTCTTTATAACCTTTATGTCTTCCGGATATAATAATTCACCTCCAGGTGTTTCCAGAATCATTGGTGTGTTTTCCAGCCTTCGGTCCCTCAAAATATTTTTAAATCCCATTTCCCCTATGTACCCCTTTCCTATCTGTGCATGTCTGTCGACCCTGCTTCCAAGATGTTTTTCACTGTCGTTCAAATGTATAACAGATAGATATTTGAAACCCACAAGATTTTCGAATTCTTCCATGGTTTTTTCATATCCCTCTCTGGATCTAAGTTCATATCCGGCTGCAAAAATATGGCATGTGTCAATACATACCCTTACCCTCTTTTCATCAGAAATCCGTGATAATATTTCAGAAATGTGCTCAAATTTATATCCGAGGTTGCTTCCCTGGCCGGCTGTGGTTTCTATTGTTACATAAACATCGGGGGGAAGATTTTCAATTATTCTGTCAATTCCTTCCACTATTCTCCTGAGACCGTAAGATTCGCCTTTTCCCATATGTGCACCCGGATGAAATATAAGATACCTTATTCCAAGCATGGAAGACCTCTGGCTTTCATGAATCATTGAATTTATGGATTTTTCAAATTTTTCAACGTCTTCCGTTGCAAGATTTATAAGGTATGATGCATGGGCTACTGTTTCTATAATTCCGTATTTTTTTGAATTCTTTATGAATTCCCTGGCCTCATCATTATCTATGGGTTTTGCAATCCACTGCCTCTGATTTTTTGTAAAGATCTGCATTGCATTTAACCCGATTTCACCGGCCCTTCTCGGAGCATCTGAAAATCCACCTGATATTGACATGTGACCCCCGATAATCATTATATCACCTAGAGAAATTCCTCGTATAATTCAGTTATGCTTTTCTGAATCTGCAGGGGATCAAAGGGATTTACTGCCTTTTTCCTTGGCAATTTTTCCTCAAGGGTATGTTTCTCTTTCCTGTAAATAATTCCAAGGCCAAATCTCTCCTCATCCGAAAGTATTTCATATGCCTTTTTGAGATCCCCCGGATCGTGATTTTCAAGTCTGTATGTGTGCTGTTTATACCAGTCATATGTGTTTATCTTATTCCATGTGACACATGGACTGAAAACATCAATCAGTGCAAAACCCCTGTGCTTTATACCTTCAACGATGATGTCCGTTAAGGATATTGGATCTCCTGCAAAACCCCTTGCTATGAATGTTGCCCCTGCTGCCAGTGCCAGTAAAGGCCCGTTTACAGGCTTTTCAAATGACCCGTAGGGTGTTGTGATGCTTACAAATCCCTCTTCGCTTGTGGGGGATACTTGTCCCTTGGTCAAACCGTAAATCTGATTGTCCATAACAATATACGCGATATCGGGATTTCTTCTGGCCATGTGTACAAGATGTTCAGTTCCTATCGCAAATGCATCACCATCTCCTCCTGCAACTATGACTTCAAGATCGGGATTCGCGAGCTTTATACCCTGGGCAACACTTGCAGCCCTCCCATGAATTGTATGAATTCCATATGAATAAAAATAGCTGTTAATTTTTGAAGAACATCCAATGCCGGTGACAAGAACGGTCTTGAATGGATCCAGTTTGAGTATGGCCGCCGCCCTCTTAAGTGCGAGCAGAACACCATAGTCACCGCATCCTGGACACCATGTGGGATTTTCTTTATCATATATTTTCGTATCCACCTTTATTTCTACCATTTATAGGACCTCCTTTACTTTATTGTATATGTTTCCAGGTCTGAATGATCTTCCATCGTATTTCCTTATGGGAATGAAATCCTTCCTCTTTGTATATATTTTCAGTATATTCTCCAGCTGGCCTGAAATGTTATTTTCCACCACAAATACATTTCTGGCACTGTCTATCTGGCCAATGGAATCCTCCAAAAATGGAAGAAGTGTTCTGATCCTTATGAATTTCATCTCTATTCCATCCTTTTTAAGCATTTCCATTGCCTCTATCACAGGCCCCATTGTGCTGCCCACACCTACTATGACATTTTCTCCCTCTCCCAGAATTTCTGAAGGAAAGAGCATTCCCTTTATTTTTTCAATTTTCCTGTATCTTTTTTCCATCATTTTGTTTCTTATGTCTATTTTTTCTGTTATATGTCCAAATTCATCATGTTCATCTCCCGTTTCAAGGTGCAATCCGTTTAATACTCCAGGTATTGTTCTTCCTGATATTCCATCATCTGTTATCTCATATCTTCTGAATTCCCTGTCCTTTGAATCGATTTTCAGAATCAGTTTCCCTCTTGACAGTTTTAGGGAATCCAGCCTGAATTTATCAACAACCTGCTTATTCCAGCTGATCAATTCATCAGTAAGGATTATCACAGGCCCCTGAAATTCATCGGCTATATTGAATGCTTCAAACGTCATGTAAAATGATTCTTCAACATTTCCAGGTATCAGCACGACTTTTGGTTTATCCCCGTGACCACCATAAACTGCATGATTCAGGTCTGACTGTTCAGTCTTGGTGGGCATGCCCGTAGATGGCCCTGCCCTCATCGCATCCAAAACAACAAGAGGCTGTTCAATCATGCTTGCGAGTCCTATAGCTTCAGTTTTCAGATCAAATCCGGGGCCTGATGTTGCCACCATTGACCTTATTCCTGCATATGATGCCCCTATAGCCATGTTAACCGCTGAAATTTCAGATTCGGCCTGAATAGCAACACCTCCTTCCCCAGGCAAATATTTAGATAAAAATTCCAAAACGTCACTTGCAGGAGTTATCGGATATGCAGATATGAATCTGCATCCTGCTGCCATGGCTCCCAGAGCAATGGCCTCATTTCCCATCATGAGCAATTTGTTGTCATCCCTTTTCAACCTGTTTACTGAATAATTCTGTAGACCCGTTTCTTCTTTTGATAATTCCAGGCCTATTTCATATGCTTTCAGGTTATCGTTCAAAATCTTCTCTCCCCTTTTTTTATATGTATCATTTATCGTTTCCTTCATCAAACCCGGATCAAGATTGAATAATTTTGTCAGTATCCCAAGGGCCATTGTATTCTTTATGATTTCAATTCCCAGTTCTGTTTTGGCCTTCAGCGTGAATGGCAAACCTATTATTTTAATGTCATTTCTATCAAGAGTTATCCTGGTCTTTGATGAATCATATATAAGAGCTCCCCCTGAATCCAGTTCTTCAAGGTGTAATTTTAATGAATCATCATCAAAAGCAAGCAGTGCATCGATCTTGTCATGGATAGAATATATTTTCTTTTCGGAACCCCTTATCGCATAGCTTGTATGGCCGCCCCTTATCCTTGATGGAAAATCCTTATCCGTGGCAACGTAATATCCATCCCTTCTCAGATATCTAGATAGAAGTTCTCCTGTTGCCAGTGATCCATCTCCTGCCTGCCCTCCTATTCTCACCGTAAAATCATTGATCTTCATGATACCACCGCCAAAAACATGTCCTTTGAAGCACCGCACACCGGGCAGACCCAAGATTCTGGAAGATTTTCAAACGGCGTTCCGGGCGGAATGCCCTGTGTTTCATCCCCCTCGTCTGGATCATAGATATATCCACATACCTGACACTGATATAGTACCTTCATTTTTTCACCTCCTTTAATGCATTCAACACTTCCTCAGCATGATTTTCTGGTTTAACCCTTCCCCACTTTTTAACGATTTTTCTTTCCGGATTGATTATAAATGTTGTACGCCTTGCCTTACCCATATTTTCAACACCGAATTTTTTTATGATTAGCCTGTCAGAATCGCTCTTTAATTCGAATGGAAGATTCAGCTTTTCCCTGAATTTTCTATGCTGTTCATCTTCATCCACACTTATACCGATAACATCAACATCTATTTCCCTGAATTTGTCATAATTATCCCTGAAAGACTCCGCTTCCCTTGTACAGCCGGACGTAAAGTCCTTTGGATAGAAATATAAGACTATCCATTTACCCTTTTTCTCCGGAAAATATTCATCCAAAAACGATACGTCATCATTTATATCCAGCATTTTACCATCCTCCTTCATGCAATATTTCTCTCATATCTTTTCTTTCTCTTTTTCTTTCTTCATTTCCCTCAGGATATCCTAATACTATTATAACGGGAATAGAATATTTTTCTGGAATTTTCAGAATATTTTTTACACCTTCATGGTCGAAACCAGCGATTGAATGGGCTATAAGGTTATTGTGATATGCTTCCAGAAGCATGTTTTCAACTGATAGACCGCAGTCAAATAATGCATATTGAATCTTATCTATATTGCAGTCAGTTTCAGGATCACATGCAATTACTACGAATGCATATGCATTTTTTGCCCACGAATTTCCCCTGTTGAGATATTCATTTATGATTTCCTTATCCTTTCCCTTTAAAAGTATAAAGTGCCATGGCTGGTTGTTGTAACATGATGGTGCAAGTCTTCCCGCTTCCAACACATCGTAAATTATCTCTTCTTCTATTTTTCTGCCTGAAAAATTCCTGTAACTCTTTCTTTTATTTATTTCATCCATCATTCAGAATTCACTGTAAATTATGTCATCATACATATTTTCCAGTTTGGCCTTGTGATTCCGTTCCTGTTTTTTCAGAAATTCTAGAATTTCCTTAATTTTTGGATCTGTCATGTATTTTTCAAGTTCATCGTAAAATTTGTATTCCTTTTCTTCTCTTAAAATTGCATGTGAAAGAACATCCTTCAATTCTGAATTTTCATCCAGATTTTCTTTTTTTGGCAGATGATCCAGAAGACTCAATACGGGAATATCCTTAGAAAACTCATATTTTCCTGAAAAATATTTCATTATTATATTTTTATGGTTGAGTTCTTCATTTGCCAGTTCTTTTAAGAGATCCTTTGCAGCAGGATTCTTAACGATTTTTGAAAATTTTAGGTAAAATTCATATGCATCCTCTTCAGTTTTTACAGCTCTGTCAAATAATTCTGCAATATCCATATATTTCACCTTCAAAAAAAATAAAAAAATTTTATTCGATTTTTATTTCAACCGAATTTTCCCATACTCCATGCAAGTTGCAGTATGCAAGTGCATATATCGTTGCATTCTTATCAAGCTTCATCCTGAATGTAACCCTTGGATCTGCATATGTCGGTCCGAGATCAAACGTTGCCACGTGAACGGGATTGAATGCCCTTCCCTCAATGGCTGCATATACCTGAATCCATTTTATGTGGTGTTCAATGAGATTCGGGTGCGGGACATCCTTACCCACCGTTATCTTTATTTCAAACCACTCGTTTGCCTTCACCTTTTCAGGTGCTTCGATTATCGGTGCATGCTTTTCCTTGCCCTCCTTTTCTGGCAGATATATATTTTCTCCAAACCTTTTCATAAAATCACCTCTTTTTCAATATCTCAATTCTATCCTCTTCTTCAATCTCCTCTTCCAGCATATTTTCTATTATGTGGTATGTTACCGGGTCCTTTCCAATCGTTTTCTTCAGAATTCTGTTGTATACATCTATAATGCATCTCTTAAGATTTAAAAGAGCATCTATGGTAGATTGCAAATCATTTATGTTGATATTTTCAGGATACCTGCAGTTTCCAAGCCTTATAATTTCGGAAGGGTTGTAAAGCGTATTTCCTCCTAAAGATCTTATTCTATATGTCAATTTTTCAGCCCTGATCAATGCTGAAGAGTATATCTTTTCCATTATCTCTTTGAGATATATCGTATGTTCGCCAAAGTAATTGTGTTTCACATACCATGAGAGATATATTTCCATCCATTGATCCGAATATACCCTTGAAAGATCAGAAATCAGTTCACTTAACCCGATTTCAACAATCTCCTTTCCTTTTGTTCCCATAAAAGGTCAGAACTTTTTAAATGCACTCTGCGGTGCACCACATACCGGACATTTTTCCGGGGCTTTACCTATCGCTGTATAACCACATACACTGCATATGTATATGTCTCCCACTTCATAATCCTTTTTTGATTTAACAGATTCCTTTGCCTTTTTATACAGATCCGCATGTATTTTTTCCGCCTCAAGAGCACTGTGTGTGGTCATTTCCGCATTCTTCTCTCCCTGAAATTTTGCAACTTCATTGAATACAGGATACATTTCCTCTATCTCATATGTTTCACCATCTATTGCAACCTGGAGGTTGTTTTCAGTATCCTTTACCATTCCAAGTGCAATCCTGTAATGATTTGTTGCATGAATTTGTTCAGCATATGCTATTGCTCTGAAAAGCCTTGCAATATTCTTGTATCCCTCTTTTTCAGCAACATCGGCAAAAATAAGATATCTCATATGTGCCTGACTTTCACCGGCAAAAGCTTCCTGTATATTCTTTTCCGTCATCTTTCTCATATCTTTACCTCCTCTATATTTTCATTAAAAATTAGATATTTAATGTTTTGTAGTTTTTTTATCTAATTTAATTTTAATATTCAATACCCTCTCTCGCCTCAATTCCCTTCTGATAGGGATGTTTTATTTCTTTCATTTCAGTTACAAGATCAGCCCTTTCAATAAGTTCATCAGGTGCATATCTTCCTGTCATCACTATTTCTACATTTGCTGGTTTCCTGTCAAGAAATTCCAGAATCTTTTTCATTCCAACAAGTTCAAAATATACCGCGGTTATGATTTCATCAAGAATAATCATATCGTATTTCCCTGATACCATTCTTTCCTCTGCATTCCTTAAACCATCCTCGATCATTTTAACATATTCCATCGGTGGATTTCCGGGTTCAAATACCACTACATCAGGAAACATTTTTTTTATTTCAGGATTTTTTGATACAAAGTACGGTTTTCCCAGATATATCTCCTCTATATTTTCTATGTCTTTCAGAATATTGCTTTCACCATATCTTTTTGATTTCATAAAATGAATCAGAAGAATTCTGTTGCCATATCCAGCAGCTCTTATGGCTAGACCTATGGATGCAGTGGTTTTACCCTTTCCATTTCCGGTATATATTTCGATCAATCCTTGGGAAAAAGACATTTACCATATCACCGGTTCTATGTATTCGCCCCACACTTCCTTTAGAGAATCGGTTATCTCTCCCAGCGTCGCTCCAGCCCTCACTGCATCTATAATGTATCGCATCAGGTTGTCCGAATCCGCATATTTTTTTATTCTATTAAGAGACTCATGCATTTTTGAAATATCCCTGTTCTCCTTGAACCTTTTTAGCCTTGCAAGATGTCTCTCCTCAAGTTCATCCGGAACTTTGAGAATGGGAATTTCAAGCTTTTCATCTATCTTGTATCTGTTTACACCCACAAAAACTCTCCTGTTTTCTTCAAGATCCTTCTGGAATTTGTATGCTGATTCTGCTATTTCTCTCTGGAAAAATCCCTTCCTTAATCCGGCTATAACTCCTCCAAGTGATTCTATCTTGTCCAGATATCTGTATATATCCTCTTCCATTCTATCGGTAAGCCATTCAATATAATATGATCCACCAAGAGGATCAACAACATTGGCAACACCGGATTCTTCAGCTATTATCTGCTGTGTTCTCAGGGCGATCATCACAGCCTTTTCTGAAGGCAGGGCCCATGCCTCATCCATACTGTTTGTATGCAAGCTCTGCGTCCCTCCAAGAACCGCGGCCAAGGCTTCAAGCGCTGTCCTTATTATATTGTTTTCCGGCTGCTGGGCGGAAAGACTTACCCCGGCCGTCTGCGTATGAAACCTCATCCACAGAGACCTTTCCTTTTTAGGATTGAACCTCCTCTTCATTTCCTTTGCCCATACTCTTCTTGCAGCTCTGAATTTGGCAATCTCTTCAAAAAAATCTATATGTGAATCAAAAAAGAAACTCAGCCTGTATGCGAAATCATCCACGTCAAGGCCTCTTTTAATTGATTCCTCCACATAGGTAAGACCATTCGAAATTGTAAATGCGGCTTCCTGGACTGCAGTGGCACCGGCCTCCCTGATATGGTATCCGCTTATGCTTATTGGATTCCACATTGGCATTTCCCTGCTCCCGAATTCAATTGTATCAATAACAAGTTTAAGAGATTGTTCGGGCGGAAATATGAAAGACTTCTGTGCCATGTATTCCTTTAATATATCGTTCTGAATCGTACCCATCAGTTCTGATCTTTTTGCCCCCTGGGATTCTGCCGCAACTATGTACAGAGCCCATAATATTGCAGCAGGACCATTGATTGTCATGGACGTCGAAATATCTTTCATTGATATTCCATCAAACATGAGCTGCATATCTTCAAGTGTATTTATGGCCACTCCTGCCTTACCAAACTCACCCTTTGAAAGTGGATTGTCCGAATCCAGACCCAGCAAAGTGGGATAATCAAAGGCTATGCTGAGACCGGTTTCACCATGCTCAATCAGAAATTTCAGTCTTCTGTTTGTTTCTATTGCATCACCAAATCCAGAGAATTCCCTGAATGTCCAGTACCTGGACCTGTACATCGTCGGGTGTATCCCCCTTGTATATGGATACATGCCAGGATATCCAAGTTTTTCAAAATAATCAAAATTTTGAATATCGAGTGGAGAGTAAAATGTTTTCAGATCTATTCCCGACAGTGTTTTTGTGTTCTCCCTTTCGGGTATCCGGGATATCGATTTACTGTAGATCTTTTTCCATTCTTCCAGTTTTTCTCTATATATTTCTTCCTTCTCCATATTTCTCACCCAAAATTTTTAAAATCTCATTCACGGATCCGGTTATACTTTTCTCTTTAAGTAAAGATTCTGCAATCTGGCTGGAAATGCTTGAATCCATCAGGTTATCCAGTTCAAATGTTATATGCTGTTTAAGAAGATATTTTAACCTCAATATCAGTTTTTCATATAACATATTGTTCTTTTTCAGATAACTATAATGTTCTTCTATAGCATTCTTCAATTCATCTATATTCTGGTTTCTGACTGCCACAGTTTTAATTATTTTCGGTATCCATCCATTTTCCCTGGGTGTAATGAGTGTTTCAATTTCCCTTATCTTTTCATCCGCAGGTCCCTGATCAGCCTTGTTTACCACAAATATGTCACCTATTTCCATCTGTCCAGCCTTTATAACCTGAACTTCATCACCCAAAGTTGGAACCTGTATGACCACAATTGTATGTGCTATGTTGTATATGTCAATCTCATCTTGTCCGGAACCTACCGTTTCTATTATTATAACATCAAATCCAAGGGCATCAAAAAGATTTACAACATCTGCGGTAAAATAACTCAGACCTCCTACTTTACCCCTTGATGAAAGAGATCTCACATATACATTTTCATATCTGTTCAGATCTTTCATCCTTATCCTGTCACCCAAAACAGCTCCACCGGAAAAAGGACTGCTTGGATCCACTCCGAGAACTGCAACTCTCTTTCCCTCCGATAAAAATTTAACTGCCAGCTTGGATATCAGGGTTGATTTTCCGCTTCCAAATACACCTGTTATACCAATAATCTGAGCTCCTTTGATATTTTTTATTGCCCATGTTGATAGATCATCATCATGGTTCTCTATTTTTGTTACCAGTTTTGCAATTTCAATTTTGCTGTTAATGTTAATTTCCATCATGATGGCCTCTTAATATTCTTCCTGATGAATTCAGAGATTTCATTTATTGGTGTACCGGGCATGAATATTTCTGCCACACCCATATCTCTTAATTTTTCCCTGTCATCATTGGGTACAATTCCCCCACCGATCAAAAGAACATCATTCAACCCGTTCTTTTTCATAAGTTCAAGCACTCTTGTAAAATGATACATGTGCGCACCTGATAGTATGCTGAGACCTATTACATCAACATCTTCCTCTATTGCCGTCCTTACAATATCCTCTGCTGTCTGATGTATTCCTGTATATATAACCTCAAAGCCTTCTTCCATCAAAGCTCTTGCAAGTACCTTGGCGCCCCTATCATGTCCATCGAGACCGGGTTTTGCAATCAGTATTCTTATCTTTCTCATAATGCTCACTTCAACAATTCCCTTGCTATAACAATCTTTTGAATTTCTGTTGTTCCTTCATAAATTTCCGTTATTTTGGCATCCCTGTAATATCTTTCAACGTCAAAGTCTTCAATAAATCCATATCCTCCATGAACCTGTATTGCGAATCTTGAAGCATCCATTGCTACTTTGCTTGAAAAATATTTGGCCATGCTCGCTTCTTTTATTAATGGCAGATTTTTATCTGCCCTCATTGCAGCATCATATATCAATAATCTCGCGGCTTCAACATCAGTCGAAATTTCAGCAATCTGAAATTGCAAACCTTCAAAATCGGCCAATTTCTTTCCAAAAGCTTCTCGCTGTTTCATGTATTCAATACTTTTTTCTAAACTCGCCTGTGCAATACCCAGAGCCTGGGCCCCTATCCCAATTCTTCCCATGTTAAGAGTATTCATGGCAATGTAGAACCCCTTTCCCATTTCTCCAAGAATATTTTCTTCCGGGACATGAACGTTATCCAATACCAATTCTGCAGTGCTTGATCCCCTAACTCCCAGTTTTCTATAATCCTCGCCAACGTGAAAACCTTCATAGTTTCTTTCCACAACAAATGCGGTTATACCCTCATGCCTTTTTGGACCCTGTCCGGTTCTTGCAAATATAATGAATACATTTGCATGATTTGCATTGGTTATAAAGAATTTATTTCCACTAAGAATATATTCAGATCCCTTTTTCTCCGCTTTAAGCTGTACATTGGCTGCATCTGACCCTGCCTGAGGTTCAGTTAGAGCATATCCACCAATCCATTCTCCCCGTGCAAGTTTAGGGAGATATTTATTTTTAAGATAATCAGACCCCCACGTTAATATTGGATATTCAACAAGACCATTCTGAACATCCATCGCAACGGAAACGGATGGAGATATCCTTGCAAGCTCCTCTAAAATTATTACATAACTGAGTGTATCAAACCCCGCACCACCATATTCATGCGGAATAATTACACCTGTAAATCCTATCTTTCCCAGTTCATCATAAATTTCTCTGGGGATGGTTTCATTTTCAATAATCTTATTTTTAGGTAATATGACCTTTTCAGAAAAATCTCTAGCGAGTTTTCTTACCAGTTCATAATCTTCATTTAAAATCAAATCTACCACCTACAAAAGACATAATAAAGATAAATTTATTAATTTTTTGAATTTATTATGAATTAGATTATTAAATAAAATATAAATACTTAAATTAAATTTTAAATTTTATGTCTGAAAGTAATGACAAATTCCAGAGAATGACCATCGCCAACAGAATAACCAAATTTATTATCTGGATTGCACTTTTCATTATAGTTTCTGCTTTGATGCAATGGATTGTCAATATTTTGCTTCCTAAATTTAATATTGACATACAGAATTATATTTTATATATAAATGTGACACTGACATTGATATTCGGTTACTTTCTGATAAGCAGTTTTGCAAATATAATGTATGCCTTCATGAAAAGGAAATACGCTGAAGATGTGGCAAAACCAATAAGAAATGTTTTCATGATAATAGGTTTTGGCGCACTTTTAACTGTTATAGCTGGAGAGGTCGGTGGAGGTCTGGCAGGGGTATCGGTTGGAGGTTTTCTGGGCATTGTGATAGGTTATGCTACCCAGCAAACATTGGGACAGGCGGTGGCCGGATTGTTCATCATGTTTTCAAGGGCCTTAAAACATGGTGAACTTGTTACATTAACGGGGGATACAGGAATCGTTACGGACATAGGAATTCTATTTACCGAAATTGTAAAAGACGACAATACCAAGGTTCTGATACCCAATAATTCTTTACTGGGAAATAAAATTTACAAAATTCCAAAAAAGGATGGACAGAATAATAAATCAACTTAAAATTATTCTCTCCAAAATCCTTACAACAGATTTTAATTTTTCAGGTGTTATGGAATTTATTATCTCCATGTCCTCCTTTTCAAGTATCTTTAAAATCCTTATCAAAATAATATAAATTATGAATGAAAGTATGATCAGTGAAAATAGTTTGATCACCGAAAATTTTAATTTTTCCTGAATGTAAAATATTATCAGGAATGTTAGAGTTCCTGCAACATAGGTCTTAAATACCTTAAGATGGTAAAGTTTGAAAATATTCAGTTTCATAGCATAAACCAGTATTATAATAAAATTTACAATTAATGATGATGAAAATGCAATAGCAGCACCTATTAATCTCAGATGAGGTATAAGCATGAATGAAAGAACAACATTTGTTAAAATTCCTAACGCGCTTGAGAGAACAAATATCCTGTTTTTCCTTATACTCTGAATTCCGGAAGATATTACACTTGTTGTAAGCGATAGAGACTCTGATAGCGAAATAATTATGAATGGAATTGTAGCTGATAAATATTCACTGTTGGATATAAAAATAATAATCCATGAAGACAGAGATGCCACAATAAATGTTAATGAAACAGAAATTATGAGAACATATAAAAAGGCTTTTGATGAATATAGTTTCAATGAATAGTAATCATTTTCTCCAAAAAATTTTGAAAATTTTGGCAGCAAAACATTATTTATGGGCCCCTGGACAAAACTGAAGGACGTGACCATCAATATTGCGAGCGTATATATTCCGAATTCAGTCAGATTAAGAAAATATGATACTACGAATCTGTCCATGTATGTTGCTCCATATCCTAAAATACTGGATGCATAAATTGGAATCGCATAATTCATCATCTTCTTTAGACTGTATTCTTTTAATTCTGTTGCCTCTATATTTCCTGAATAGATTAAAATAAGCACAGCTGAAAATACCATTATTATCGAATTACCGATAATCCATCCAATTACTATGAGATAAAGGTTCGGGATGAAATGGTAAATTATAAAACCGGAAAAGTATGAAAATACATTTCCTATGGATTGAAATATTGATACATATTTAAATTTCTGAAGACCGTATAATACAGAAATTAGAAAATTATTCAGAATCATAATAAAAATGTCAACGGATATCAATTTTAAATAAAAGGAATATTCCCCATGAAAAAATAAATCTGATATATAATTAGAAAATATTAAAACAAATAATAATGATATCAGGGAAAGAAAAAGTCCGAATTTTATTGTACTTTTTATTATTTTTCTAATATCTCCAGGATACCTTTTTCCTATGCTGTAAGAAATAAAATGTGAAACAGCTGGAGGAAAGCCGAAGGAAAAAATTATATTGAATAATGAAGCTATCGCCAGCAATAATGAAAATAGACCTACGACATTAGGTGAAAAATAATGGATTGTATATAGATAAAAGAACATCCCTGATAATGTAATTGTAATATTGGCTGCATACTGGTATATAAGGCCTTCACCCGTTTTCTCTGTATTTACGGTATCCATTAAAAACTATTATGAGGATTCTATATATAATATTCATGATAATTTAATTATAATTTTTTTAAAAAATTTCTAGCGTCAAATTATATCTTAGAGAAAATATTGATTATATGAGAATTTCTTGGATTTTTTTAAAACAAATTTTTATTAATGATAAAAACAAAGAAAAAATTAAAAGAAAATATAATTTAATTTTTTATTTTCAATCTGAAATAGATGTCTCTGTAAGTGTTAACAAGAAAACTCATGGGCGTTTTGATATTAATTTTTTCAGACCACATAAGTTCTGATTTCTCAAATATTGCAGGCAATAGGCGATCTTTCTTATTATCTGTATTTTCATACTGTGATCTTAGTAATGCAATACTATTACCCGCTTCAATACTTAGATTTCCAATATCATTTTTTGAAAGCCACAGGGTTTCATAATTCAAAGCATCTACCCAGCTTTCAGCTCTGTCAAGAAGATTGTAATGATCCATCAGGGTTCTTGCAAATATCCTGTATCCAAAATTTTCACTGAGTTCGAATGCCATACTTCCAGGATCTATAAACGGTGAAATGGGTGAAATGAAAAAATGAACCCAATCATTATAGATATCGTGATATTTTCTGGCAAACTGTACATCTTCAGATATATTTTCTTTTTTCTGTTGGGACAAACCAATCGAAAAGAATATGTCCATTTTACCGGCATTATATTTTTTTGCATATTCCATATTTTTTTCCAGTGCAAAATTTGTGTAATATCTTCCATTGCATGATCTTACATATTCATTTGATGATTCTGGTGAAATTTCCATGGCATACATGTCAATGCTATGTTCCATTTCTTTATAAAATTCCTCCTGTGCAGGATTAAATAATTCAAAAAGTATGGATGAATCTATGCCATTTTCCCTTATCAACCTGAAGAATTCCTCCCGGTATTTTGGACCTGCCTGATAAATATCACCCGAAACATATATGGGAACACCCATGCTTTCCTCAATTGATCTTATATCTTCAACAACATTTTTGACAGGTCTATATGATACGTGATTTCTGTAATAAAAATTTTTATATGCATACTTTGAGCCTCCGCACAGCAAACAATTGTGATGACATCCTTTCTGAATGAACGTCATTGCGGTGCTTGATTTCATCCATGTTGAATATGGTATGGATGGTATAATTTCAAGATTTTTAATACAATTTTTTATAAGTAATTTATAATCTAACCTGACCTGATCTATATATTTTTCCGGACTTATCACACGGTTTAACTTTATTTTACCATTTTCTCTGTATATCAAATTTGGAACCTTGGAGAGATCTCTCTTTTCCTCAACCGCATCAATAAAATCTCTGAAAAAGGGTTCGGTTGT
The DNA here is from genome assembly GCA_023261745.1 of Thermoplasmata archaeon. Lineage (GTDB taxonomy): Archaea > Thermoplasmatota > Thermoplasmata > Thermoplasmatales > ARK-15 > JAGDXR01. Next base: position 26,770 of record JAGDXR010000044.1, read on the forward strand.
ATCACCAAGCATTACATAATCTATGAAAGGTAATTCTTTCATTATTTCATCATGGAAATATGTTGCAGAAAGTCCTCCGAGTACTACAGGTATATCCGGCCTTATTTTTTTTAATATTTTTGCAATGTTTATAACACCATGCACATGCGGTAACCAGTGGAGATCTATTCCAAATATTTCAGATTCCAGGGAAGACAACCTCTTTTCAACATCTATTTTTTTATTCATCAGCATTTCCAGGGCAATATTCTCTATCTTTATTCTGTATCCATCAGGACAGAGATTACTCATAATGCTTAAGAATCCTATCGGATACATTTCAAAAACCGGAGTAGATGGTACAAGATCACTTACCGGACCATAATTAATTTCCCTCTCCCGGAAATCATAAACGGTTGGAGCATGGATGAGCACAAGGTCATTCATACTGGATATAATACATAAAAGTATTTACGCATTTATTTATCTGAGTTTTTATTAATTTTTATTCATTATGTTTTAAGAATTGTATAGAACTTGTATTTTAATAAATAATTTTTTATATATAGTGTATGTTTTATATATTATGGCATTTTTAGAAAGATAAAAAAGAAATCTGGAACATATCTGGCACTTGTAGAATCAAAATGGGAGAATGGCAAACCCAGGCAGCATGTGATAAAATACCTTGGAAAAAAAATGATATGCGGAGTGGTAAAGGAAAAATCGCTGTGGCCGGTTC
>JAGDXR010000022.1 GCA_023261745.1 Thermoplasmata archaeon
TCATTCAATATTTCTTTGCATTCTTCTGATTCATTCCTGATCGTTATTATTTTATAAAAATTGGAGGTAAAATTTTAAATATATGCGGATGAGTCTATTTTGTTATCCTGTTTCATTATTTCATCATATAGTTTTTCTGCGTTTTCACGATCCATTCCTACCTTGTTGATAAGGAAATTTATGATATCGTCCTTTGTCTCTCCTTTTGACATTCTATCCCTGACCATCATAATCAATCTCATTGCAAGCTGTTTGTTGAATTCTTCCTCCATCTTCAGTTCCTTCACCATCATGAACATTGCAGTGACCATACCTGAAAGGGAATCAGATAATTCCTCCTTACTGAATGAAATTAGATCAAGATCGCTTGTTAAAATAATTTCCTCGTTTATTCCCCTCACTGTGAATTTTGCTAGTGTGATCCTGTCATTCAAAAAGAGTAATTTCCTTGATATATCAAGTCTCTGAACCACATCAAGTAAGGCTGTCTCTATTCCTGTATAAACTTCCAGTCTCAGGGTATACTGGTTTATTATTATATGAATGACAAAAGGGACCTTGGGATGTTCGGCAATTATTTCATTTTTAGATACATTAACCTCCCACTGCAGATCAAGAAGATCATCGGTTTTTTCGGTTCCTGATGTTAACCATGAAACTATCTCTTTCTTCCAGTCAACAAGAGTTTTCCCAGATTCGAGAATGAGTGTTGGTGCAAGTTTAATTATATCCGTTTCTGATAATATCCCTATGACCTTTCCATTCGACATGACGGGTAATTTTCTTATCTTTTTTTCAGACATCAGTTTTGCAGCGTAATCAAGAAGATCGTCTTCAAGGACAAAGATTATCGGTGAACTCATGACTTCTTCAAGCACTGTTTTTTCAATATCCTCATTCGGAAAAAGAACCTTCGTTACAAGATCCCTTTCTGTAATTATTCCCGATGGAATCCCAGCCTGAATTACTATTACAGTAAATTTCTGATTTTCAACCATGTTTTTTACCGCATCCTTTATTGATACCTTTCCATCCATTTCAAGAAAGTTGCTTGACATTGCATCCTTTACCTTTAAAATCTTCATATTCACATCATTCATATGATGGTATAAAACATTTTCCCAATTATACTATAAAGAATGAAAATGTAAAAAGTTCCATAATTCTACGTTGAAACATTCTCCAAAATTTAATATTTTTTAATTTCTCTTTAAACCATGATGAAAATAAAAATTCTGGATGGGGTGAATACGATCGGGGGAAATAAGATTCTTGTTTCTGAATACGGGGAGAATTATCTACTTGATTTTGGCATGAATTTCAACCTATACAAAAAATATTTTGAAGAATTCATGAAAGAAAGATCTAGACGTGGAATATATGATTTATGGAAACTTAACCTGATACCCAGATATAACATATACAGAAAGGATCTGATACCGTCTGATCTAGTCAATGAAATTAACGGTTATGAAAATCCAAAAATAAATGGTATATTCATTTCACATGGGCATCTTGATCATACGGGCAACATAGCACTCCTTGATGAAAATATTCCGGTTCTTGGAACACCTGAAACAATGTTGATTTTGAAATCTCTCTCCGATATTTCTAAGGGAGGAATGGGGATGGAGATACCATTTTTCAATGTCAGAAAAAGGGAGGATTATATTTTAAAATCAGGGGATGAAATCAATTCTCGGGATATTTATCTCTCCGAAAAGATATCTGATAAGACATACGACTTTTTATCCCAGAAATTTGTAAAAAAGAAGGACGTGAACTCCGGAATAATTTCAGATATCGATGGATTCAATAGCAGGCTTGAAATGAATATCATAAAGGTGGATCATTCAATATACGGCTCTTCGGGTATTTTTATAAAAGGGGATATAAGCATTGCATATACCGGGGATTTCAGGCTGCATGGAAAATACTCCTCATATTCATATGATTTCATAAATAGGGTCAGGGATGCGGAAATACTCATCGTGGAAGGCACAAGGATTTCAAGGGAAAATGATGAGAATTTATCGGAAGATGATGTATACAGAAATGCTTTAAGTATAGCCCAGGATACAAAAAATCTAATTATCGCAGATTTTTCATCCAGAAATTTTGAGAGGTTGGAAACATTTAAAAGGATTGCAGAAAAGACATCAAGAAATCTTATAGTTACAAAGAAGGATGCATTTTCTCTGTATGCCCTTGACACCTACAAAAATGAAAATATTTTAAAGGATCTGATGATATATGATGAAAAATCAACAAGGACGGAAAACTGGGAAAGATTTCTGGATGATAATATAAATAATGAATTGCTCTCTCCTCTTGAAATCAGGAAGAATCAGGAAAAATATATCCTGTGCTTTTCATTTTATGATCTGAATGAACTTCTTGATATTGAACCACTCGAAAAATCTTCATATATCTATTCGTCAAGCGAGGCATTTGGAGAAGAGGATTATTTTAGTTTTGACAGGTTATTGAACTGGCTGGAATTTTTTAAACTCGATGTTTATGGAATAAAAAGAACGGAAAATGGAATTGATTTCCCAAAAGGTCTGCATGCCTCAGGACATGTTTCCGGTAATGATTTATTCAAGGTAATAGAGAATATAGACCCTGAAAGGATTATACCTGTTCATACCACAAATCCTGAATGGTTCAGAAAAAATTTCCCAGAAAAGGCCATTCTTCCTGAAATTCAAAAAGAGTATTCCTTTTAATTTTTTAGAGAACAAACATTAAAATTGAACGGTAACTTTGCATGAATTAGATAATACTATTTTTTAAATTTCTCTGTATTTAGCTTGTTTTATGCAAAAGTTTATTATAGTTAAACGTATAACTTTCTATACTTATTAATCTAAAAATTCTATTATCCAATTTTTTGCAAAACTTATAGATTTTGAAAATTCCTAAAATGATTTGGTTATTCTGAACATCATATCTGTTAGGGATTCTATAAATGATTTCGATATTATCATTTTATTCTCTTCCAAATGAATTCTATAGGATTAAGATCTGGAGAATACGGAGGCAGGAATATTAGATCTATATTTAACGAATTGGCATAATTTATTACCTTTTTCGATTTATG
>JAGDXR010000055.1 GCA_023261745.1 Thermoplasmata archaeon
GATTTTGGGGAAGACGAAGCTAAAACATACAATGCATATTACAAAGGATATTATCTTAAAGTATATCCTGTAAGTTTGTTTTATGCGGATGAAGATGGATGGGAATTTGAAATTATCAGTGATAAAAAAGGAATAATATATAACTCTCTTGAAGAAAGTTCTAATGCACGTGATCATGCAGAAACACCAGAAAAAGCAAAAAAATGGGCAATTGAAACATTAGAAACATTTTTAAGAAAGAAAAGGAATTTGTAAAGATTATAAATAGGTGATGAAAAATGGTAGAAAAAAGAAAGAAATGTGGGGAAAGAGATAGAGATGTTCAGAAAAAAAGGATGACAATTGAAGGTAGAAAATTTGATGTTGAAGCGTCACATCCATGTGCATTTGAAAAAGGAGTTTATCGAGTGTATTTTCATAAGCATGGTACTCTATATGTAGACAGAAATATCTATCATACAATGGTAGAGGCAAGAAATAGCAAAGAAGCAATTGAAAAAGGATTAAATGAATTAAAAAAGAAAGAAAAAAGATGGATAGTGACTGATAATGCTTATCCGTAAAAAGAAGTGAGTAAAATGACAATTAAAAAAAGAATATTAAATAATTGAATTATATATTGGTGGATTGGTGAATTTATGAAAACCTTAGCTGTTATAGGTTTACAATTTGGGGATGAGGGAAAAGGGAAAATTGTTGATTACATAGCAAGGTACTTTGATATTGTTGCAAGATATCAGGGAGGAGCCAATGCAGGTCATACCGTTAAAATAGGGGACAGTATATATAAATTTCATCTTATACCCAGTGGTATATTAAATCATAAGATATCTGTTTTGGGAAATGGGATGGTAATTGATCCGTTGGAACTTCAGGACGAAATAAATATGTTAAAAGGATTCAATCCTAAAAAATATCTTAAAATATCCGAAAGGGCACATGTGGTAATGCCATACCACAAAGAACTGGACAGAAATATTGAGGAATTAAAAGGTTCAGAAAAAGTAGGTACAACGGGAATGGGCATAGGTCCTGCATATGAAGATAAATATGCAAGGATAGGTATCAGGATAATAGATCTTTTAGACAAAGATTTATTAAAAAAGAAAATAGAAATTGCTTTAAGAATAAGAGGAAGGTATTTAAATAGTCAATATGACCCTGTGAAATTAGCAGAAGAATACCATAAATTGGGATTAAATTTTAAAAAAAATATAATTGATACATCAGATTATATAAACAGGAGTTTAAAATCAGGTAAGACAATTCTATTTGAAGGGGCCCAGGGGACACATCTTGATGTAGATTTTGGAATGTATCCTTATGTTACATCTTCAAATACTTCTGCTGCTGGAATATTGACGGGAATAGGAACAAAACCATGCCATGTTAGAAAGATAATAGGTGTTATGAAAGCATATACAACTAGGGTAGGTGAAGGTCCATTTCCAACAGAATTGAGGAATGATATAGGAAACAAAATATTGACAAAAGGAAATGAATATGGTACCACCACCGGAAGGCCAAGGAGGGTTGGCTGGCTGGATCTTGTACTGGTTAAATACGCAATAGATCTATCAGGTGTTTCAGAAATTGCCATAAGTAAGATAGACATTCTTTCCGGCATGGATGAAGTAAAGGTAGCCCACGCTTACAAAATAAATGGAAAGACAACAAAAAATTTACCCGTAAAAATTGAAGATCTGCAAAAGGCGGAGCCCGTCTATAAAACATTTAAAGGCTGGGAATATCCAACAAATGGAAAGAAAAATATACCGGATGAAATGATGAAATATTTAAATTTCATAGAAAAATATACAGAAACAAGAATATCAATAATTTCATTGGGCGCAAAGAGAGAAGATACGGTTTTACTTAAAAGAATTTAAAAGTTCTTTAATCTCATCAATCCTTTTTTCTATTGTACCTATACCGTTTTTAAGATTTTCCATAAACGTGTCGACATCTCCTATTATTTTTGCACCCTCTGGAGATGCAACGATCATCTTTTCATTTTCCAATATCCTTAATGAATACCTAACCCTATGAGGTGGTATCCCCGTTAGTTGAGATAATTTCATTATTCCAGCTGGCCCCTCCCTGTTCAGAAGTTGGAGAATCTGAAGATGCCTTTCCAGCAAATTTAGTTCCTCAATAAGATCTTCAATAAGTACCGAAGTTTCTACCATCTCCATACCCCGAATAGTAGATCATTATTTTATATTTAACATTTTTGATTATAATTGCTGTTGTTATATCCCAAAATAATTTCCTATATATTGGGATATAATTTACATCCTAGTAATTCCATATATACAATGACTAAATTCACACAAAAGAAAATTAACTGGATAATAAAATAGAAGGAGAATAGAGTAAGTTCCTCAGAAATTGTAAGGATCATGAATATCACACCAAGATATGTGAATATTATATATAGGAAATACAACTAGAAAGAAATTTAGAATTAAAGAATCCGGGAAGGAAAAAGGATCCGATTACAGAAGAAATGAAAATGCTAGTATATGATATAAGGAAGGAACATCTTCGAAGAAGAGGTATAAAAAGGAAATAATTTCAGGATATCACAATAAATTCTGAATAGAGAAAAATTTATAAATAATATGTATATTGTTTTTTATCAAGATAGTCATCTTAGATCATCATAACGCTCAATATATCATTCAATTGATAATTCGATAAATTCGATGGTATGATAGGATGGCTATTTTAGATGAAAGAGGTAAGGTGATTAAAGTGAATATTGATCCTAATGCCGCTAAATATTTAATAAAAGCCAAAATAATTGCAGATGGCGTAGTTGAAAAACCCGATGTTGTGGGGGCTATATTTGGCCAGACTGAAGGTCTTCTAGGTGAAGAACTTGACCTTAGGGATCTTCAGAAAAGTGGAAGGATTGGAAGAATAGAGGTGGAGATAGATTCAAAGAAAGGAAAATCAGATGGGATAGTATACATACCCTCAAGTCTGGATCAGGTAGAAACTGCCATTCTGGCAGCTTCACTCGAAACAATTGAGAGAGTTGGTCCATGCAAAGCTCAGTTTCAAGTTCTTTCAATTGAAGATATACGGTTATCAAAGAGGCAAAAGGTAGTCGAAAGAGCAAAAGAGCTTTTAGAATCTTTAATTTCTCAGGGAAAGGATTTGAGTGAAGATCTTATACAGGTAGTCAGAGAGGCGGTGGAGAAGCAAGAAATAATAACATTTGGAGAGGACAAACTCCCTTCTGGTCCTGCGGTACCAACTTCTGACAGCATAATAATTGTTGAAGGAAGATCCGATGTTCTTAATCTACTCAAATATGGTATTAAAAACGCTATAGCAGTTGAGGGAACAAATATTCCAAAAACTATTGTTGATCTAACAAAGGAAAGGGTAGTGACAGCATTTTTAGATGGGGACCGTGGAGGAGATCTAATCTTAAAGGAACTTCTGCAGGTAGCAGAAATAGATTTTGTGGCAAGGGCTCCACCAGGACGCGAAGTTGAAGAATTGACATATAAACAAATAGTGAAATCGCTCAGAAATAAAATGCCTGTTGAACAATATCTGGCGACACATGGAATGAATGAAGAGCTTGAAAAATTTCTTAAAACAGAAGGTTCAGAGCCGGTTATAATAAAAACAGATGTTCAGCAGGAAAATATAGAACGGCCTCAGGAAGAATCCAAGGAAAGCGATATTGAAAAAGTTAAAGATGACCTCTTACTTGACGCTTTTGAGAAAAAGGTTGCATACCTAACGGATGATATAGGTAACATTGTTGATACAATTCCACTCAGCGAATTATTCGATAAGTTAAGTACCCAGAATATTAATGCCAAATCATTGATAACGGGGGGAGTTATTTCCCAGAGGTTAGTTGATATATCCTCAGAAAAGGGAATTGAAGAAATATACGGTGTAAAAATGCTAAATGTAACCAAGAAACCTGCTAATCTTAAAATAATCGTAAGAAATGAAATTTGAAAATAAGATTCAATAAATGGGGTGAATTAATTTGGATGCAGTAGAAAAATTTCAGGAATTTCAGGAATGGCTGGAGGACAAATTTGGCAGAATAGGTAAAGGGAAGTATGCCAGGTTACTTAAAATGGCCCGTAAACCTACTACGGAGGAATATGTGAGGGTTGCGGAAATCACAGGTTTCGGTATATTTCTCATAGGAATTATAGGATTTATAATATACATGATAATGTCTGTGTATTTTCCTGTACCCTGAGGTGTTTTTATGGAAGAAAATAAGAGGGAAATATCACTGGAATGTTCGAAGAAGGATTTTAAGATTTCAGCAGGAAGGTTTGCAGAAATAAGTTTAAACATTGTCGCCAAAATCACAGAACCTACCCTGTTTGATTTGACGATAAAATTCGAGTTCTCGGTTAAGGATCCTGAACTTGAATGGATAGTAACAAGTGAAGGTATATCCAATAAAAAATATAAGATTGATGAGATAAGTGACATGATCGTACCCTTAAATAATAAGAAAATATCAACAAAACTGATTATAAATCCTGAAAAAACCTATTCCTTTAACTTAAAGATTCAGGCCCCTAAAGGATCGTCATTAGGTGATAGGGCAAGAATATTTTTAGAACTTTCAAGTGAAACAGTACCGTTTGACATATCCGTATGTGAGGTGAATATTGAACTTGTTGCAACAATAGTTGCAATAAAAACGCAGATAGGTAAAGAGGTTGAAATAGCTCGGGATCTTGGAAACAAAATCAAACAGAACAACCTTGATTATGTATATTCAATAATGGTTCCAGGTGAAACATCAAAACTTTCTGGATATGTATTCATGGAAACAATTTATCCCGACAGAATACTTGCTTTTATAAAAGATCAGAAGGGCGTAAAGGGTGTGGTAAAGGGTGAAATGAATACGGATGAGATAATACACTATCTAGCACCCAAGCCTGCTGTTGAATCCCTCAGCGTAGGAAACTTTGTTGAATTAACGGACGGCCCTTTTAAGGGTGAAAAAGGGAGGATCATAGAAATCGATATAGAAAATGATAAAATAGTAGTAGAACTTACAGATTCACTTGTACCTATACCTATAACGGTAAAGGCAGCGTCTGTTAGAGTACTTGATAAGGAGTGATGTGTATGGTACAATCAATAGAAGTGTTGGTAGAAGGAGGAAAAGCAACGCCTGGTCCGCCTCTGGGTCCTCAGCTGGGTCCTCTGGGCGTTAATATACCGCAGGTCATCAAAGAGATAAATGAAAAAACAAAGGATTATGCAGGTATGCAGGTTCCTGTAAAAATATCCGTGGATCCAAAAACAAAACAATTTACCATTACTGTTGGTACGCCCCCAACCAGTGCACTGGTAAAAAAAGAAATCGGTGTAGAAAAAGGGTCCGGAAACCCCAAAGCAAACAAGGTTGGAGATTTAAATATAGAACAGATAAAAAAGATTGCCAGGATGAAAATCAGGGATTCATTGTCTCCAAATATAGAAAAAATGGTCATGGAAGTACTTGGAACATGCGTATCCATGGGAGTTACAGTTGAAGGCCAGGATCCAAGGGAAATTCAGAAAAAAATAATGAACAAGGAAATAAAAATCGAAGAGTAAAAATTAAATAATGTTTTAGTTTAATGAAATCAATGTACTGTAGGAGGGTGTATCCCGCATACTACAGGAGGTAAAATATATGGATAAAAATATATATGATACTGTCAAAAAAATGCTCGAAGAATCTAAAAAGAGAAATTTTAAAGAGACAGTAGACATGGCAGTAAATTTACAGCATATTGATTTAAGTGATCCAAAGAAGAGATTGAATGAGGAAGTTATATTACCCCATGGCAGGGGAAAACAATTAAAGGTTGCAGTTTTTGCATCCGGAGAAACGGCGCAGAAAGCTAAAAATGTTGCTGACTTGGTTATAACCCCAGATGAACTGGATAAACTTGCAGAGGATAAAAGAAGGGCAAAGAAGCTGGCCACGGAATATGATTATTTTATTGCAGAAGCGCCACTGATGACAAAAATCGGGAAACTCCTGGGAGGTATTCTGGGTCCCAGAGGAAAGATGCCAAAACCCATACCTGTTGGTTCCGATCCAACACAGTTGATACAGAATCTTAAAAGAACAGTGAGAATCAGAACTAAAGAAAAGAAAACATTCCATGTACCCGTAGGCACAAGAGATATGACTCCTGAACAGATTACGGAAAACATCGAAGAAATACTTAAAAAGATAACCTCAAAACTTGAAAAAGGCAAGGGAAATATTGAATCAATGTATCTGAAAACTACCATGGGACCATCTTACAAACTGGAGGTGAAGTGAATTGGTATCAAAATCAAAGATTGAACTTGTAGATAACATCATTTCAGGGATTGAAGGGTCAAATGTCATTGGTATTGTTAGTATAAATGGTATCCCGGGTACACAGATGAATGAAATCAGAAGGGAACTGAGAGGAAAGGCAAAATTGATCGTTGCAAAAAATAGCATAATAATTCATGTTCTAGAAAAGCTTGAAGAAAAAAATAAGGATATATCCACATTAAAGGAATATTTAAAAGATCAGTGTGCGATAATTTCCAGTAAGGAAAATCCATTCAAACTGAATAAGATCATAGAAAAATCCAGGACTACTGTGGCACCCAAGGGAGGTGAAATAGCCCCTCAGGACATTGTTGTTCCAGCCGGGGAGACTGAATTCAAGCCTGGCCCAATAGTTTCTGATATGCAGAAGGTAGGTATACCCGCAGCCATTGAAAAGGGGAAGGTTGTTATAAAAAAAGATACAACTGTGGTAAAGAAGGGAGAAAAAATAAGCAGGGATCTTGCATTAATATTGCAAAAGCTGGATATTAAACCTTTGCCAGTTGGTTTAGAAATAAAGGCAATATATGAAGAAGGGTTTATATTCAGGCCTGATGTATTGCATATAGATGAGGAAAAGGTAAAATCTGACATACTGGAATCCGTAAGGAATGCATTTAACCTCGCAATGAATGCCAAATATTTCACACCCGTAACAACACCATTACTTCTCTCGAAGGCATATCTTGATGCTATTGCGTTGGGAGTAAATGCAAATTATTTCACGCCAGAAACGATTAAGCATCTGCTTGCAAAAGCAAATATGCAGGCGATGTCAATAAAATCTAAAGTTGGAGATATATAAAAGTAAAGGAGGTATAGAAAATGGAATATGTATATAGTGCCCTAATACTACACACGATGGGTCAGAAGATATCTGAAGAGAATGTGGCAAGCATAATAAAGGCAGCTGGAGGAAACCCGGATAACGCAAAAATTAAAGCTCTGGTATCATCATTGGAAGGTATAAATATTGATGAGGCCATAAAGAGCGCGGCGTTTGCACCTGTAGCAACAGCTCCAGCACAGACAGCACCCGGAGAACAGAAGAAGGAAGAGAAAAAAGAGGAAAAGAAAGAAGAGAAAAAGGAAAAGGAAGAGGAAGAAGCACTGGAGGGTCTTGGAGCGCTCTTCGGATAAACATTTTTCCTTTTTTTTGGTTATTATGGATACGATTCAGTACATAGGTTTGCTGGTGAAATATGCGATTCCGGCGGCAATTCTTCCAATTTCCATAATAGTTAATAATATTCTTCTCCTAACATTTGGTTTAACATGGCTCTCCACTTCATTTGTAATTGAAACATTAAAATGATTTTAAAATTTTTTGGATTCAAATTCTATTCATTATATATTTTCTGAAAATCTGAAGGGCCACATGGAATTTTTCTCCAGATATTTCCTCAATATTATTTTCATCTATAATTAAAATCTTTGTTTTATCCCTTTCAACATCATGAATATCGTTTCCCACAACGAATAAAAGTTTATATTTCGCAATCATCTCCCTTGCCTCCCTTATTACATTTTCATAACCTACTTCTGCCTTAAATCCGATCAGTATTCCGCTGTATTTTTCCCTGAGAATCCTTAAGAATTTTGGTAGGGGTTCAAGGTTAAGTTTGATTTCAGAGGAGCTCTGTATTTTTCCCTCAATTTTTTTCGTTCTGAAATCGGACAAAGCTGCCGGAACAATGATAATATCATAATTTATAAAATCATCCACCATATTTACCAGGTCTTCAACCGTTCTAAAATTAATGGTTTTAATATATTCAGGAACATTTACCTCAGCTTTTGCCAGATAAAGGGTTACATCGAATCCAAGATAAAAGGCAACCCTTGCCAGTTCAATGGACGTTTTACCGGATGATCTGTTTGTTATTACCCTCACATCATCAATATCTTCTTCGGTTTTTCCACCTATTATTGCAACTCTAATATTTTTTATACCTTGAATTTCTCTTATTGCATGTGCCACAATTGTCTCCATATTTGGGAGTTTGGCCTTTCCTTCTTCAAATCTTGGGTTTATGAATTTCACACCAATTTTATTCAATTTTTCCATATTTTCCCTGACCACAGGGTTCTGATACATGGTCATGCTCATTGCAGGGGCTATCAATATCTTTTTGGAACCAAGAAAGGTTAATGCAAACAGGGATACAGAAGTATCGGCAATACCGCAGGCTATTTTTCCTATTGTATTTGCAGAGCATGGTGCAATCAGAAGCAAATCGGAAGTCTTTTCAAGCATAACATGTTCTGTCAGTCCTGAGACCTTTATTACCGGTTTTTTACCTGTTGCATATTCAATGGAATCCATAGTAATAAGTGAAAGAGAATCCTCAGTCATGACAGGAAATATTTCCGCTCCGTGTCTTATAAGTTCGCGTGTAATTTTGACCGACTCCTCTGCGGATACCGATCCCGTTATACCATACACTATCTTTTTATCTTTCAGTAAATCTGATTTTATTCCTCTTATTAACTCTGAAGGGTCCATGAAAATAAAAAAGATATATTCAGTAATAAATTTTTATAATTTTAATTCTTTTTCCTAGATGGTTTAGATGGATCTGCTATATCTTATCCTCGGTCTTATGCTCTTTCTTGCTTTTATAGGTGGTAAATTAATGGATAAGGTTTCTCAACCATATATCATAGGCTATCTTTTGTTCGGATTATTTTTAAGTCCCTCCATAATTGATATTTTCCTTGGGAATGGATACAGATATCAGATTCAATCCAATATGGATATCTTAAACATATTTTCAGAAATTGGAATCATAATATTATTGTTTTTCATTGGCCTGAATATTTCATATGAAAAATTCATAAAAACCACAAAGATATCCTTTCTGATTAGCATAATAGATATTTCATTAATGTTTGGTTTTGCATTTCTGATATCATATCTATTTAAATGGAATATTTATGAAGCCATAATATTTGGTTTCATACTTTCATCATCTAGTGTAATAGTTACCGCGAAAAATCTGGAGGATACCAATAAATTATCCGGTGATGAAATCGAGAGCATGCTTAACATGCTGATAATGGAAGACATAATTTCCATTGTTATGTTTGTATTTTTCTATGGTTTTGTAAAAACAAATAATATCATACCGGGAAAGATGTATATAGAATACTTGGGACTGTTTTCCCTGATCCTCTTTGTATTGTTTTTGTCATGGATATTCCTTCCCTATGTGAAAACAAAATTTTTCCCCAGTAAAAACGAAGAGCTTTTCATGATATTGACCCTTTCAATAGTATTTCTGATAAGCGAACTCATTGAAATTTTTAACATAAATCCTTCCATAGGGGCATTTTTTGCAGGATTGATATTTGCCAAAAGTGATTACGTGGATGATATTAACAGATTGATGAAACCTCTAAAATATTCTTTTGGAGCAATATTTTTTGTTTCTTATGGAATTTTTTTGAACATATTTTCATTCTTTCAGTATTTTGATATGATAATATATTCCATAATAACCATTCTGGTGGGGGAATTCATAATAATACCCATTCTTTTATACATTCTGGGCTTTTCAGCCAAAGGATCCATGTTCATTGGTAGCGGTCTGATTGCAAGAAACGAAGATGCACTCATATTCTCAAATTTATCAAAATCAATTGGAAATATTTTTTCACAGAATGTTATGAATACTATATATAACATTACAGGTGCAATTGTTTTGATCACTACAGTGATAAGTGTTCCCCTGATGAAATATTCAAACAGAATATCAAATAAATTCATCAGGATGATACCTGAATGTTTTTCTCACCCTTGGAGTGAAACATCAAAATTTTCAAGAGAAATGTTATTTTACAGGGATTTCCCCATAAGGAAAAGGAATTATGAAATTTATATCATGCTTATATTATACGGAATATCCTATATCATTTTCTTTTTCAATGAAAATGTTTTATTTCTAATTCTGAATTTATTAATATATTCACTGAATATTTTCACTTTAATTATTATAATAAGCAGGCATGCTTCAGGGGAATCCTTCAAATATTCATTATTCAATTTTTCAATATTTTTATCAATACCTCTATCAGTGATAATACTTTACAGCATTAACATCAATCTTGTTTTTCTCTATCTGTCAATCATTCTGATTGTATTTGTTATGGAAAGCCTTATTCATTGCGCCTTTAAAAGATAATAAATTTATAGAATGAAATCTTTAAAGAAATGTGGAAGACGAAACTACATCTGAATTTTTGAAAAAGATCGGTATTGAAAAGCTGACAGATGATCAGGAAAAGGTATTTGACATGATTTTTCGTGGTGAGAATGTCCTTCTTGTATCTCCTACAGGTAGCGGAAAAACGGAAGCATCAATACTTCCAGTAATGGAAAGAATAAGGAAGGATACAAAACCAAAAATACATGCGATATTCATTACACCACTGAGAGCGCTAAATAGAGATATATATGACAGGCTTAAAAAATACGGGGAAAAGATAGGAGTAAAGGTATCTCTCAGGCATGGTGATTCAACTGATTACGAAAGGCGTGAAATGGTTGAAAATCCCCCAGATATTTTGATAACCACACCTGAAACACTTCAGATAATGTATTCTGGCAAAAACCTCAGAAAACTGCTTGATAGCGTGAAGACAGTCATTATCGATGAAATTCATGAAATGGTAAGGGACGAGAGGGGATGGCAGTTATCCCTTCTGATTGAAAAGATGGAACGTAACAACGGAAAAATACAGAGGATAGGTTTATCCGCAACCGTTGGAAATGAGGAGACAATATCAAAATATCTCTCACCAAACGAAGAAGTCAAAATAATCAAGAATTATAATTTAAAAAGGATGGAAATTTTTGTCACCGCACCTGAAAGGGAATATGTTGATGAAAGCGAGCAGATGATGACAGACGTTGAATATGGATCAGCTATCATGACATCAATGAATCTTGTAAATGAATCCAGACTGTCCCTGATATTTGTCAATACACGTTTTACGGCTGAAGATATATCAATGAGATTGAATAAGATAGGATACGGTAACACTGTAGGAATACATCATGGTTCGCTATCAAGGGAAATAAGAATTCAGAATGAAAAACTGCTGAAGGAGGGTAAACTGAAAGCTCTCATATGCACATCCAGTTTAGAACTGGGTATAGATATAGGAGAAATAGATTTCATAATACAGTTTAATTCACCAAGACAGGTATACAGGCTTATACAGAGAATAGGAAGATCCGGGCACAGAATAGACAAAGTTTCCAGGGGTACCATTGTTGCAAATGATCCGCTAGAGATCATGGAAGCATCCTCAATAATAGACATGCAGAGGAAAGGCTGGGTGGAGGACCTAAGCGTAAGAAAAAATCCAATTGTTGTTCTGGCAAATCAGATCATAATGTGGACATATACCGAAAAGGAACTGTATGCTGATGAATTATTTTCAATTATAAAGAAATCCTATCCCTTCAGAGATCTTGAACAGAATATATTTTACAACATTCTGAATTTTCTATCTGAAATAAAACTAATAAGATTTGATGGCCATTCTATTAAAAATGGTATAAAAACGCTTGAATATTTTTATAACAATGTATCTCTGATTCCAGACGAAAAAACATATGACGTAATTGAATCGGGTACGGGGAAATTCATAGGCACTCTCGATGAATCTTTTGTTTCCCTGGAAATATATGAGGGAAATACATTTGTAATGAAAGGAACGACATGGAGAGTCAATGAAATATCAGGAAACAGGATTTATGTGGATTTTGTAGAAGATGTTGGGAATGTACCTAGATGGATAGGAGAGGATATTCCGGTAACGTATGAAGTTGCCCAGAATGCAAAGAGAATGATGATTGAGAATCAGATTCCAGATTATTTAAATGAATCTGCAAGAGAAAAATTGAAAAATTTTTACAATAAATTTGAACAGTACGGTAAGGATATACTGATATCAAGGAATGGGCCGGATATTATAATTGTTGACTGGTATGGAACCAGGGTAAATGAAACCCTGGCCCTATATTTAAGCACCATGTTGAGGAACATGAATTACAACGTGTCCTTTTCTGTTACACCATACAGTATAATAATAAGTTCAGAGGACATACTCATCAGTGAGAAGGTTATAAAGGATATCCTTACCAAAGATGATAATTTTGATCTTATAATTCGAAATGGTATGAGAAATAACAGAATATTTCTGAAAACGTTTCTCTACGTATCCAAAAAGTTTGGCATAATTTCCAAGGATGCTGATATAACATCGATAAAATTTGAAAAAATACTTGATGCATATTCAAATACTCCGATATATGAGGAAGCCATAAATAAAGCTCTTTTTGATTATCTTGATTTGGAAAGGGCCAGAGAAATAATCCAGAGTATCAAAACGAATGGGCAGATGATAAGCATAATTCCGTACAATGATCTTTTTGAAATATATCTAAAATATTTTGAAAGAAAAACAAACAGAACAAAAGTAACACCAACGGTTTTGCAGGCAGTAAAAAAGAGGCTTGAAAACCAGGAACTTATTTTTGTCTGTCTGAACTGCAAGGGGACATGGACAAAGAAGGTGGCGGATGTGAATTCATATCAGTGCATTTATTGCGGATCCGTCAATATATCCGTAATAAAGAGATATGACCGTGATAGGCTGAATATACTCATAAATGGGCCCAAAAATAAAAAGGAAGAGGAATTTTTACAGAAGCTCAGAAACACATCTAATCTGATAAAGATTCACAGAAAGGAGGCACTTCTGACACTTGCAGGCCATGGCATAAATCATGAAACCGCAATGAGAATTCTGAGAAATCCCCATTCAGATGTCATGTATCTCATAAAGGACATAGTTGATGCAGAACTAAATTTCAGCAGAAACAAAAAGTACTGGAAATTATAATCTGATTTTTTTTCCATCACATAAAATGTAATTTTCCTTAATTTCAATGTTCTTACATTTTTTACTCAAAAAATTTTCAATCATGTATTTTCTTACAAGGGGATCATTGATTTTTCTGATTTCATCCAGTTCTTTTTTATCCTCTTCATTTTTTATGAATGTATCTAGTTTTTCGAAATTTCTATAATTAAAGTTCAATCCAGCAAGAAGGTATCCCGCAAAGAATCCCGCAATGTGAGCCAGATGTGCCACACCATCATTTACATTCAAAAATTCAAATATTATTTCGAAGAGAACAAGCACAAAAACAGCATATTTTACCTTTACCCTGGGTAGAAAAATGAATCCTAAAAACATGGGGATTTCATCATCAGGATAGAGTCTCAGAAATACCCCCATTAGGCCAAATATTGCCCCGGATGCCCCTACAAGTATCACAGGAGTATTATAATTATAAAGAATAAAGATAACATTTGCTGTTATTCCTGTCAGAACAAAAAAGATCATTGTTCTTCTGGCATTTATTCTCTGTTCCAGAGGGATTCCTATGAGAAGGAATACTATCACATTTGAAATTATATGAATGAAACTTTCATGAATAAAAATAGAATTCAGAAGATTCACAGAGATCGGGTTTAATGAAGAATATCCAAAAATGTAAACAGGATACAGGCCGGAATATGACAGTAGTAGTTCACAAACAAAAATCAATATAAGAAATAATGATGTGAAAAGGGTAAACATCTTATTTTTTATATAAATGTATAACAAAAATAAAAGAATTATAAGGAATAATACAAAATTTAATGATATCATGCGCCGAACTTTTCTGCCCGGTCACTGTAATTCATCAGAAGATTCATAACGTCTGAACCCCTTATTCTCAGTGATCCCTTTACTGCTGAAATTTCATCAAAACTGGTCACATTGTCACTCCTGATTCCATCAGTAACGATCATTATAGGGAGTGGATCTCCTGTATGGTCTTTTACCGAACATGGTGTTGAATGATCTCCCGTAATCATTATCACCGTATCCTTTAATATATCCCTTAAAGGTTCCATTGCCCTGTCCGCTCTTTCTATAATTTCTTTTTTCAGCAATGCGTTTCCATCATGTCCGGCAATATCTGTAGCCTTAATATTGATCAGAACAAAATCATATCTTGATAAAGAATCAATTGCACCCCTGATCTTTGCATTCATATCTGTATTTATCGTTCCGGTCGCACCTTTAATTTTCAGAGGAGTTATTCCTGCAAGGGAACATATTCCAGATATCAGTGGAACACCAACTATACATGCAGCATGCAAAAAATATTTTTTTTCAAAGTTTTCGAGCTCCGGAACCACGCCGGCACCCCTCAGAAGAACAATATTTGCAGGTCTTTTGCCACTATTCCTTCTTTCAATGTTTACTGGATGAGAATCGAGAATATCAAAACTTTTTCTTGTAAATCTGTTTACCAGATCAGCCATTTTTTTTCCAGAATCATCAAGAGGTCTGGATTCTTTTACCGGAACATTTTCCTCGTGGGGATCAGTATCCGTTATTTTTGGGGATAATCCTTTTCCCCGGAATACAACCGCAATTCTGTGTTCCACTCCTTCCTTTGCTAAAATTTCCACATCGTCCATTTTCATGTTTAAGGATTCTGCCAGTTTTTCAGTTCCAGATTCAATCCTTCCTGCCCTTCTGTCAATAACCTTCAAATCTCGGTCAACCGTGGCAAAATTCCCTCTGAATGCTATATCCCCTGGTTTAAGATTCATACCCAGCCCTAGGGCTTCGAATGGTCCCCTTCCCGTATAAACCTTGAAAGGATCATATCCCAGAAGGTTCAGATGTGATGTATCACTTCCCGGCCGGATCCCGGGTGTTATAGGATCAAGCAGTCCAACAATGCCTTTTGATGCAAGGTAGTTCAGATTATCCTTTTTTGCGGCCTGCAAAGGTGTTTTAAAATCAAGATCTCTTGACGGTCTATCCCCGAGGCCATCGAGAATTATGAATAAAATTTTCTTCATATTAATGTGAATGCAATAAATAAACTTAAACTTATTGAAATGATATTAACCTCATGTTTATTTAAAATACCCCTGTTTTCAAATAAACCTCCAAGAAGGCTGTCTATGTTTGATGATAAAAACCCAATAATCAGGATTATGGTAAAATAGTATGAATCGATATTAAAAAAAAATAATGAAAAAATTGCTATTATAAATGAGCCTGTAAGTGCCGCTATTTCACCTATCAACGATATTCCTCCATTTTCACCCCTGTTTATTTTTTTAAAGTTGATTATGCTGAATGTATCTCGTGATAAAATTCCGATTTCACCTGCCATGGTATCAGACAATGCTGCTGCAACAGATACAGAAAATAACGTTTCCTTTTCAATGACATTCATCGGAAATATAACAATCAATGCTGGAACAATTCCCTTGGATAAAACGCTCTGATAAGACCTTGTATAGTTCCTCCCATCCGCTTTTTCCTCCATCCTGAATCTTGTAAAAATGAATGAAACCATTACAAATATGATCAGAAGAAAAAGCATAAAAAAATTGCCTAATAGCGCGATGTCTAAACCAATTGCAAGGGAAATAAGAGATCCTTTAATATCCAGGATTTTTAAAAATAGTGAAATGAAAAAAAGAATTAAAATAAAAATTATTGAATAAAATAAATTTAATGAAATTAAAATCATAATACGCTGAGCTCCTTAAGATTTGTTTTCTGGTTAAAGATCCTCTTGAATTCTGTACCTGAATCAATAATTGTGAGTTCAAGGAGAGGATCCACCTTCCCTGAAATAAGGTGACCCCCAATGATTCTGTGATCAGGTCCAGCCAGAGCAGCATGTATGTGAAGAATCGGGTCCGTGGATGAAATACTTCCATGAAAACCTACGAGTTCATGATTTTTTTCAACAAAAAGTTCTTCATATTTCTGGCCATTCCAGTAACCTATCGTGAATTCTTTCAGCATTCCAATGCCCGTAAGAATTGTTCCGCCCCTGATATTTTCCTTTCTGGCAATTTCTTCTATACCCTTAAAAACATCTTCATCCTTCTTTAAAATTGCAAATACGATTTCTCCATTCCTCCTGAATTCCATTTCAATCACCTGTAAAAAGTATATCTTTTTGGTAATCTTAATTTTATCCCTGTCCAATAAAGACATACTTCACATTTTTTCCCAACATAGACCTTTTCACCATCCAGCGTATAATTATATATTGCCTTAAGATCATTCCCGCATACAGGACATTTTTTCAGAATATCGGAATTCTTATTTAATTCTTTATACTGTATATTGATCTTAACCTTTGCATCATTTATCGCTATCTTTCTGAGCCTTCGGACGCTTATTCTTAAATTTTTATCTTTTAAAGCAAGTTCTTTTCTTATTAAATCAATTAACCTTTTCTGTGAATTTATTTCTGGATTTTCGATAAATATTTTTTCTATAATATTTTCAATCAATTTTTCATCTGGTATTGTATATTTCATTCATTACAATTAAATAAATATAGTATAAAAATATTTCAAAAATTATGTATTTAATAAAATTTTCATATTATGGCCCGGCATTTGAATCCTTTACCTATATTAAGGGCAAAAATACTGTGGTTGGAACAATAAGGGAATATCTTGATAGAATATGTGAAAATTATGTTCTCAAGGTTTCAAGCCGTACGGACCGAAATGTGAGTGCCCTTTCAAATGCGTTTGGTCTGATATGTGACAGGAATATTAATATAATAATGAAATATCTTAACACGATTAAAAAACCCATATTTTTCCATTCATATGCAGAGGTTCAGGATGATTTCAATCCAAGGCATGCAAAATGCAGAAAATATATTTACATTTATGATAAAAAATTAAAAATCGATGAAGAAATAAAAAATAGAATTCTGGAGTTGGTAGGTGAAAGAGATTTTTCAAAATTTGCAAGGAAAGATAATAGAAATCCGGTTAGAAAAATAACCGAAATAAAATTTCATGAAATGAATAAAATTACAGTATTTGAAATAACGGGTGAAAGTTTTCTCTGGAACCAGGTTAGAAGGATGGTTGGTTATATAATATACGGTAAGAATGATATACTCATGAAATCTGAAAATCTTATACTAAAGGATGTATGCTATGATATCATTTTCAATAAATTTTTTCCGGAAAATGGGAATTATGATACCTTTTATCTTGATTTTCTGGTCAGAAGAACGATAATAAATTATCTGGAGGGTAGGAGGGGAATCGAACCCCTTTAAACGAGATCTGCAGTCTCGCGCATAACCACTCTGCCACCTACCCGTTTAAAATAAATTAATACTGAATTTTAAAAATTTCGATTGTTTTTCTTTTTAATTCTTGTTAATTTCAGAGGGGAACCGCATACCGGACATGTGCCAAAATTTCTGGAATATGTCCTCTTACATCCCGTGCATCTGTAAATCCAGATATATAATTCCCTTATACCCTCCTGAGCATACGTTATATAATCCAATTTTAAATAATTCAATACATTCTGAATTGCATAATCATCCGTTACCACTGTAAATCTGAACTCTATTGCAGCAGATATTATTTCCAGATCGGTTGGAGATAATTTATTTATATCCCCAGTTTTTCTTGCAGCTTCATAAGCCTTTTCAAGATTTTCATCATCCGGTTCAATGATCTTGATGTTTTCAAGTACAGGATAATATTCTTCATTTATTTTTATTTCATCAATAACTCCTGGAACAGTATATGTCTCTACATCAGTCGGAAAAGGTCTTCCTGATATTATCGCAGAGGTATCCAGAATCAGTTTTTTCCCCATATTTTATGCTCCTGTTTTTCACCAATTTCATCCATTATTTTGTATGCCATGGTGTCAATCAATTCATCAAGTGTTCTGGGCCTGAAGTAAAATCCAGGAGATGCTGGCATGATAACGATACCCAGGTCAGAAAGCCTTTTAAGATTTTCCAGATGTATGGACGAAAGTGGTGTTTCCCTGAAAAACAGTATTATCTTTCTTTTTTCTTTAAGTGCTACCTGAAATGCTCTCGTGGTCAAGGTGTCAGAAATACCGCATGCAAATTTGGCTATCAGATCCATGGAAGCCGGTAATACCGCAAAAACATCGTATTGAAAGCCTCCTGAAGCCAGTGGCGAATCAAAATCATGGTCATCATAATATTTATTGGCGAGACTTTCAATGTAATTTAAACTATAATCTGTTTCTTCTTTTATTATTCCTTTTGCCATGTCAGTTATAATAAGATATTTTTCGGATTTTAATTTTTCAAGTACCTTTATACCATAAATAACTCCTGAAGCTGCCCCAATTGATATAACAACCCTCATAATCATTTTCCACCCTGATATCAATTATCCTGAACAAAATTTTAACTTTTCGGGGGCTTGAGGAAGTTTATGTTAAGTTTGCTGGTAAAAGCAGACAATACTCATCGTGGGTCGAGGATGAACCGCCCATTAAGGAAGGGAATTTAATGATTATCAAATTTTCATCTATTTTTCTTATATTCATGATCTTTAATGAATTCAAATTTCTTATGCAGAACATAAACGAACATTGCTATAAATGATATCATTACAATGAATATGAGGATATCTGGAAGAATTCCCACACTTTTTTGAAACAGATTTGTCAATGAAAGTATTATCGATTCGTTTGTGTAATTCCCGTTGTAATTTTTACTTATATTTTCATTCAGCAAAATTCCATTTGAAATTGAAAAATTTGCGTAGTACTTAATGAAATAATTCAAAGAATTCTGTATGTTTAAAATAATCATCAGACTTTTCTGGATACCTACAAATGTATTCGTACTGGAAAATTTCCATCTATATGAAACTGTACCGAATGAATAAATACCTCTCAATATGTCAGGTGAATTATTTTCAACTGCATTTATTGTGGATGAATTTATTTCAGGAAATGGACCATGAGGATTCAGATTCAATATGTTGATAATATAGAGGGATGAATTATAGCTTACGTTTGAATAGAACAATCTAACACTTCCATTGGAATATGTTATCTCTGTGGATAACGTATAATTGTTTCTATTCAGATAAATAACATTGAATTTTTCAGAAAATGCGTATTGATTATTTTTAATGATTATATAGGATGCATTTGAATAACCCGGATTAAAATACAGGAAATTCAAGATGATAATCAGGGATACCACAATAAAAATTTTTACCATGATATTATTTAATGAAAACTAAGATAAAAAGGTGATCATGATCATGGTTTATGATCTGTCAAAGAATGTAAATCTGGACGATGATCTTATATTCAGAATTTTAAATCATTTCAGAAGATTTGGTGTTGATTATGCCAAATCTGTTGGAAGAGATATCGAAATGAACAAGAGAGAAGTATGCATGATTTTAAAAAAATTATACGATATGGGATATCTGGAAAAGAGGCCATCCGGAATGCTCAAAAGATCGGAGGCAAAATTAAAAAAGAGGGTTACGACCCATCCCCACCATACCTATTATCATCTGACAGAAAAAGGATATGAATTCTTAAAAAATTATGAAAAAAATAAAAAATGAAAAATTAAAATATGGGAAATTAATCAAATTCAACAGACCATTAATTTTTAATATTATAATTTCCATAATAAAATGTATGAAGGATATTCCTGAGGATGTTGAAAAATTTTTACAGAGTGAATATGGTGTTTCACTATTAATTAAGGGTCTACCGGGGAGTGGGAAAACAACATTATCTCTTCAGATTCTTGAAAAAATGAAAGGTGCAAGAAATGCGATGTATATCTCCACAAGACTTGGGGATGTCAGTCTTTACAATCAATTTCCATGGTTGAAGGAAGCGGAAAAAAATATAAAATTAATAATCATGTCCAAGTTATTTGTTGAAACGATAAACAAAAAAAATGAAAAGAATTCGGTGGATAAAATAGCCAAAGAAATGCTCAACGGAATGAAAAATAAGCAGAGATATGTTTCAAGATACATGTATGAAAAGACATTTAGAGAAATTTTATCTCCTGAAGTCGAGAGAATATATGATGAGGTTGAATCACAGTTACCAAAACAGTCAATAGTCGTGATTGATTCAATAGAGGGTATAACAATTCCTTACAGTATTGAAGCAAGTAACTTCATGTACATGATACAGAAGGATCTGATTGAGAATGCCGGAACGACCGTGGTATTTGTATCGGAGAAAAATGATATAAGGCCTGAGGATTACATTGCAGATGGTGTTTTGTACATGGACTATGAATCATCAGAAGATTTCAATGGTAATATCCTGAGATATCTGAAAATAAAAAAATTGAGGGGGTTCAAGATCAATAGCAGCAAGCAGATATTTACGCTGGAAAATGGTAAGATTGGTATCTTTGACTTTCCCTCTCAGAGAAAGGGGAAATCGGGAAAATTTTACAGCCATAAAAATGACAACAAATACAGCACAGGAATAAAAGATCTGGATAATCTGTTGAATGGTGGTATAAAACCGGGAAATATTCTAACGTTTAACGTTTCAGAAAATACAACATTTTCAAATTTCTGGCTTGTCAACAAACCACTGTTTCTCAACGCCCTGCTGAACAATATGGGAATAATCCTTATTGGAATTCCTTCCCATTCATTTTCATCATCTGTTGAAAACATATGTCAGGACATTGGATTCGACGTATGTGATTCAAAAACAAGGTTTGTTAATTATTTAACACTGGCATATTACAAGAAAAGTCTTATAGATGAAATTTTGATAGACAAAGACTCCATATCAATCAATGATTACAAGGTGTTGAATGAATTGAACAAGATATCTGAAAATAACAGGTATCCCGTTTTATTTTATGTTGATTTTCCATCCATAGAAAATGTTAAGGGTATTCTGGAAGCTAAAAAAGAATTAATATTCATGACTAATTACATAAGGAGCAGTAACAAGCATATAGGTGTAATATTCAGCAATGACAATCTCGAAATAAAAAATGAAGTTAAATCTTTATCCAACTATTACATTAACATAATAACAATGGAAGGCACACCGTTCATATACGGTGTTAAACCACAGTTTGGTTTATATGGTGTTATGCCCAATGAAAGTTCAGGTTTGCCGAATGTTAAATTAATACAGATAGTATGAGGTGGATGAAATGGATACAAATATAATTGAAAGTTTGGGGCTTGAAGCGGTGGCCATAGTTAGGAGGGACGGAATGTTCTTGGATGGAATAATCCCTAACTATGTTGACAAGGAGACATTTTCAATAATGTCTGCAACAATTTTCATGAGTACAATAAGTACATACAGCGAATTCAAACTCTCACAGCCGGAAAAGATAACGGTATACAACCAGGGTCTGAACATGTTATTATATCCAAAGAACGACAGGGAAATAGTTGTCTCCCTTTTTTCATCTGATAAAAATCCTGATGATATATATCAGAAGCTTGTCAACCTAATAAAATGAATGAAATATGGAAGATAATTACAAGGATGTCGATGTAGAAAAATTATCAAAATTACTGAATACAAGCCCGGATAAAGGATTGAGCGAGTATGAAGTAAAAAATAGGATATTGAAATATGGCAGAAATGTAATAGAAACAAAGCAGGAAAGCTTCCTGATAAAATTTTTAAAAAAATTTTATGGTCTAACTCCAGTTTTGCTTATAATAACGATGTTATTCTCCTTATTTATAGGACGAATAATTGATTCAATCATAATCCTTTTTCTCCTCATTCTGAATGCAATAATAAGTTCCATACATGATCAGAAGGCAAATAAAGCCGTTGAGATGCTAAAAAAGAAATTGTCCGTTAAATGCCTTGTTGTCAGGGATGGTAATATCAGGACAGTTGATTCTGAGGAAATTGTTCCTGGAGACGTAATAATATTAAAACTGGGAAATTTTGTGCCTGCCGATGCAAAGATAATCGAAAGTGAGAATCTTGAGGTTGATCAGTCCGCATTAACAGGGGAATCACTGCCCGTTGAGAAGAAAAGGAATGATATCATCTATTCCGGTTCAATAATAAAAAAGGGAAAGTGCAGGGCAATTGTCACAAGGACAGGCAAGAATACCTATTTTGGAAAGACCATAAACCTTGTGAAGGAGGCAAGGCCAAAGCTTCACATGGAACAGATTTCTTCCAGGATAATCAATTATCTTTTACTTATAATTTCCATTATGCTTATACTGATGTTTTTCTTCATATACCTAAGGCATGGAAATATCCTGCATGCTATTCCAATAGCCTTATTATTAATACTTTTTGCAATTCCCGTTGCCCTTCCGGCAATGTTCACCATCAGTATGGCTGTAGGTTCCGTTGAGCTCATAAAAAAGGGTGTTCTCATAACAAAGCTCAGTGCGGTGGAAGATGCTTCCACAATGGATGTCATATGTGTAGACAAGACGGGGACTCTCACAGAAAATAAATTGACTGTTGCTGAATTGATATCCTATCATATAAGTGAAGAAGAGATGTTATTATATGCATACTTGGCCAGTGATGAAGAATCTGGGGACCCTCTTGATAATGCAATAATTGAATATTACAGGTCAAAGGGAAATACAAACAAAAAATTCAGTAAAATAAAGTTCATACCTTTCGATCCCTCAACCAGGAGAACAGAATCAATTGTTGATATTGATGGAAAGGAATATCACATAATAAAGGGTGCGCATGAAATAGTTGAAGATCTTGTTAATGAAAGCAAGGAAACCATCGAACAGGATTCAAAGAAACTCTCTTCCAGAGGATTCAGGTTTCTTGCTGTGGCGTACAAAAATAACGGTGAATGGAAATATGCAGGGATGATTGCATTTCACGATCCAATACGTGAAGATACTCCTGGATTAATTGCAGAATTAAAGTCCATGGGAATAGATGTTAAAATGATCACCGGTGATGCGGAGCCAATTGCAAAAGAAGTTGGCTCAGAATTAATGCTTGGTGAGAGGGTTATCAATGCAAGAGAGATAAGAATAAACAAGAATATTGATCCAATAACCATTGCAAATAGAGTCGAGGAATCAAACGTTGTGGCAGAAGCATACCCGGAAGATAAGTATGTAATTGTAAAGGCTCTCCAGTCAAAGAACCATATTGTTGGAATGACCGGTGATGGTGTGAATGATAGCCCGGCTTTGAAACAGGCCGAGGTGGGAATAGCGGTAAGCAATGCAACAGATGTTGCAAAGAGTGCTGCAAGCGTAGTTTTGACCTCTCCAGGATTGATCAACATAGTTGATCTTATTGATACAGGCAGATCAATATATCAGAGGATTGTTACATGGGTTCTTAACAAAATTGTGAAAACATTTGAGGTTTCATTTTTGATAATAATTATATTTCTGCTCTTTAACAGGTTCATTCTATCTTCCACGGACATATTATTGTTCTTATTCCTGATTGATTTTGTAACTCTCTCTATATCGACCGATAATGAAAGGGGATCCAAAAATCCCGAGAAATGGAATCTGAATAAACTCGTTAAATTTTCAGTTATATTTGGAATAGTTACACTATCTGAAATATTTTTTACATACATCATAATAAACAGAAAATTCTCAAGCGTGGATGAAATCCATACATTCTTCTTCACTCTCATAATGTTTTATGGTCTGTTCACACCACTGGTTTTGAGGGAAAGGAGACATTTCTGGAAAAGCATGCCCGGTAGAACTATGCTTCTTTCAATAATTGCTGATTCTCTAGCAGTGATCCTTCTTGGTGTATTTGGTCTCAGTCTGATAAAACCCATAGGATTGGATTATGTTTTATTATCTCTTGTTATTGCATTATTTTTCACGTTTATAATAAATGACAACATAAAGATTCTGCTTAATTCTGCCGGAATTTCAAGATAAATTTTTATCTAAATTTTTTTTTAATTTATTATGGAATATTTTGAAATAGGCAAATGGATAGAAGGCCACAGGACAAGGTATGATCTGATGAACAGTGGGTTTGGCAGGAGAAATGATATTAAAAAATATATTGAAAAAATCACTTTAAAAACTGAAGATGATGTAAAGGAAGATATTGCAAATCTTTATTCGATAGACAAAAGGAATATTGCCCTTACGCATGGTGCCACGGAGGGATATTCAATATTTATTTTTATCAACAGAAAAAAAATAAAATGCAGATATCATATGCCGGAGTATGAATTAATATACAAGGTCCCTAAGCTATATGATATTGAAGAGGGAAATGATGTTATATGTGCAAGCAATCCACACAATCCGACCGGGGAATTTCTTGATATTAAAAACAAATCGATAATTGATGAAACGTTTCTATTTTTCTACATGGACCCCAATAAAGTGAAATATGAAAATTCACTCTCAAGAATCAATACCTTCACAAAATTTTTCCATGATGAAGTAAGGCTTGGCTGGATAATATCAAATGATACGGATAAAATAGAATCCCTTAGGGGTATAATGTTTGAGAGGGTGTCATCCGTAAATCTTGGCATAGCTCATGAAATGCTCAAGGATTATGATAACATTAAGGAACATGTAAGAACAATATCTGAAGAGAATCTGAATTACATAAAGGGCAATAAGGGGAAATTAAGATTTTACAGAAATTCAATACCGGTTAATGGAACCGTAGTATTCATGGATTATTCTGAATATTCCGGTCAGGATTCCACTGAAATATCCGGTTTATTGTATGAAAATGGTATTTCTGTTGTTCCTTCAAGATATTTCGGCATTGAAGGCCCATATATAAGGATAGCATACACATCTGAAAATTTCAGGGAAGGTTATGATCAACTGCTGACATTTTTTGAAAATTTAGAACTATATTTATAAAAATCTATATTTTAATTGATTTTTATACTTTGAAAATCTAAAATATAGCGTCCATAAGTTTGTGTAATGTCAAGGATACCTCATATCAAAGATTATCATTATATCATCCTTACATATGTTGAATTTAGGAAGATATTTCCACTGTATTTATTATTTTCTTCAATGATCATCAGTATATTTTCTAGACGATTCGTCAGCCGGCAGAGAATCTATTATATTTATTCTTCTTCTGATTTCTTTGTTCAACCGTTCCATCATAATCATATATTTGTTGATCTTATTACTTTTCTCACCTGTTCTAGATATTTGTAATATCTTCTTCTGAAGAGGAATCAAATATTCTTTTCATTTCCTTACTTATAATATTCTTATCTCCGGCCCTTATTTTTGAAATTAAATTTCTTTCAGCATGAAATATGCACGATTGAAATTCCTCCATTAATAATATTTTCTGTATCCCTGATAGGCCATCTGCTATGAATAGCAAAACCTCTTTCTCTACTGTGTTCCTTCTCAGATTAATAAAAAGAATATCTATGAATATGGCAAAATATTTTTCTTTTAGTGGTCGGAGTTGCCATGCATCTATTTCCTCTTTTACAACATCTGTAATTTTGCTTATTGTACTTTTTGATTATCTTCCTTAAAATATTTCGTCAAGGATCATTGAACTCCTTCTACTACAGATGACATGGAATATAATGCCAAAATTAAATCTTCTATTTTCAGGAATCTTCTATAGGAATCAAATACCATTGTTTTAAAATTTTCTTTCTGTCTATTGGCACTTTTAGATCATCTATGAAACCATATCTTGTATTCAATGTTCTTGTATACGCTCCATTCTTAGTTCCATCATTTCTTTCAATGAATATTTCTCTTTCAGTATTCATTATT
>JAGDXR010000019.1 GCA_023261745.1 Thermoplasmata archaeon
TCCCTGAATAACTGAGTTTTACTGCTTCCCCCAAACCCCTAACTTTTCTATAAATAAAAATACAATAAAAATAGAAAAAAAATATTAAGAAATAAGTATTTAATGGTTTGAGGTGTAAACCATGACTGAAGAAACAATTAGCAGGGGCCTTGAAGATGTGAATATCAAATGGACAAAGCTTACAACAATAGACGGCGATAAGGGAATTTTAATGTATGCAGGTTATTCAATAGAGGATGTAATAAATAGTGGAGCTATGGCCGAGGAAATACAGTATCTTTTCCTTTACGGAAAATTGCCGAATAAGAAGGAACTGGAAGAATACAGAAAAAAAGTTGAGGAAGGATATAACGTACCGGATTTCGTTCTTGACCTTATAATGAAACTTCCTCCCGAATCTGATGCCGTGGCAATGCAGATGGTAGCATTTGCCGCCCTTGCTGCAAAGGAGAAAGATTTCAAATGGGATAAGAATACTGACAGGGATGTGGCAGCAAAAAGTATAGGTATGATGAATACAATCACTGCAAACGTATTCAGGCACATTATGGGAAAGGGGCCAAAAAAGGTCGAAAAATCAGAATCATATGCCAAAAGCTTCCTCAGGACAGTATTCGATAGAGAACCCAGCAGGGAAGAAATCGACGCAATGAACACTGCACTGATTTTATATACGGACCATGAGGTGCCGGCTTCAACAACGGCAGGTCTTGTTGCAGTATCAACACTCTCAGACATATATTCGGGTGTTACATCCGCCCTTGCCGCCCTGAAAGGGCCGCTTCATGGAGGAGCTGCTGAAGCTGCTATAATGCAGTTTGCTGAAATCGGGGATGAAAAAAAAGTGGATGAATGGTTCGAGAACCTGCTGAAACAGAATAAAAGGTTGATGGGATTTGGCCACAGAGTATACAAGACATACGACCCAAGGGCAAAGATATTCAAAAAATATGCTGAAAAATTGATAAAAAACAGTAAAGAAGCTGAGAAAATGTACAAGATCGCCACAAGGCTTGAAGAACTCGGAATTAAACAGTACGGAAGCAAGGGGATATATCCCAACACGGATTATTATTCCGGAATAGTTTACATGGCCCTTGGATTCCCGCTGAAAAACAACATGTATACCGGTCTGTTTGCCCTTTCAAGGATAACAGGATGGGAGGCACATTTCATTGAATATGTTGAGGAACAGCACAGGCTCATAAGACCCAGGGCAGTATACAAAGGGCCAGAAAGAAGGGAATTCGTGCCATTAGAAAAACGATAAAAATATTTCATCAAATTTTTAATTTTTCATTTTCTTTTTTTGAGTGAATTTCTAAAAATTGAAAAGCTCCTGACCACATTCCCTGAACAGATGATATTATTTTTGAGAAAAATTTGTTTCTCTTATTCCAGAAACTTTCAGCATATCTTTCATTAAATTTTAATTTTGAAATGATTAATAAATTATTCTGAAATATCTCCGATCAAGAAATTTTTTATTAAATTTTTCTTTCAGTTGAAATTTTATTCTGCATTCATACGATTAAAATATTAAAATTATTATAATAATGTTGTTGAAAATTTTTATATATTGTGTTATTATCAACTCCACCATGGAAAACGATAAAAATTACTGGTGGTATACAATATTAATATATTTCATAATATCAGCAGTAGTATTCCTGATTGTTTATCCATTCATAGTTCCAAAACCTGTTGAGCTGCTGATAACTTTTCTGATCATACTGGGAACAGGTTTTCTTGTCGGCATGTTCTCAGCGTACATATTAACACCAATGGCTTTCTGGAGAAGATACAAACCACTCCCTGTTCTGCCAATAGAACTGCAGAACAGAGTTGATGAACTTATAAGAAAGGCCGGAATAAAAAAGCCTAAATTTTTCATATACGATTCGCCTGAACTGAACGCCTTCACATATTCCAGCGTCTTTGGCCCCAGGATAGTGATAACTTCAGGGCTCCTTGAGGCATATAATACGGGAAAGATATCGGAAGATGAATTCTCCGCAATAATAGGCCATGAAATGGGACACATAAAGCACAGGGATTCACTGAGAGGAGGGATAGCAATGTCCTGGGTCGCGATAATAAACGGTTTCGGAACATATCTTATTTTTCTAGGATTCATGTTTCTTGGTATTGGCACAATAGAAACCTTCTT
Source organism: Thermoplasmata archaeon (assembly GCA_023261745.1). GTDB lineage: Archaea > Thermoplasmatota > Thermoplasmata > Thermoplasmatales > ARK-15 > JAGDXR01. The sequence goes on from JAGDXR010000019.1 coordinate 2,171, forward strand.
TTCAAGGGATGAAGAAAACGCTTTAATAACAATATTGATCGGAATAGTTTCCATAGTTTTAGGGTTTGTGATGAAAATACTGGCAAAACTGATTTCCCTGATAGCACTGCACCATTCCAGGATCATGGAATACCAGGCCGATGCATTTGGGGCGTACTTAACTTCCAATATTTACATGGCCGATGCCCTGAAAAAACTGGAGGATTATAATAACTCACTTGCAACAAAGAATCTGGGATATTCACCATATCCTGAAGGCTGGCAGGTCCCTCCGGTAAAACAGACGTGGATTGACAGGATATTCAGCACTCATCCACCAACAGAAAAAAGGATCGAGAGGCTTGTGGGGAAAAATATGTCATCTACTCCTAGCTAAAGCTTCGGAGTTTGTTGCTGACCCCACTCAACCCATGATTGGCTGGCTGACAGCAGCCTGAAGTATTCGGATTTACCGAGCACTTTGATGTTTCTTAAGGCATTCAGATTTGCATTAAATTCAAAGCCATAATTTCCGCATCTGAATACTGAACCGTGCCTGTTATTTTTCTCTGTGTATCCGCACCTTGAACATTTCTGCGATGTCTGTTTCGGATCCTCTACCTTGTATTCTATGAATTTCTCCAGCTCACATGGTGACCATGAACCAAGTATTTT
>JAGDXR010000013.1 GCA_023261745.1 Thermoplasmata archaeon
ATTGCGGTTATGAGCTTAATGCAGATCTGAATGCCTCAAGGAACATCGAAGTACTCGGTAAATCTGAGTACTTCAGGCTGCTGTCAGCCAGCCGATCGTTGCGGTTCAATGAAACTCCACTCACGGGTGGGGCAGGAGGCCAGCAACAGGCTCCGAAGCTTTAGCGAGGAGTAGCTGACTTTACGAAAAAGTTATTATAAAAAATTTTTTACAATAATATGAATGAAAGCAATCCAGTTAAATTTTGAAAATATTATTAATTTTATTGAATTAAACAAAGAGAGATATGATTTCATCATTTTCTCAGATTATATAAGGAAAAGATCCGTTATTAGATATTTTCAATTGAAAAACATTGATATAAAATTAAATAAATTTTTAACACTGGATGAATTGGTCGGTAGTTTTATTGAAAATGTTGAAATTCTTCCAAGGTACATTGAAAGGAAAATTTTCAAAGAATGCTGTAAAAAAATAACAAAATTTGAAGAATATTCACTAAATGAAAATTTTATAACACAACTAATATACGAATACTGGGAAATAAAGGAAAATGTTTTAAATAATTTTGTGGACAGTAACAATCTGAGTGATGAATATCATCTGCTTGACAACTGTATAAAAAATTATTTAGAAAATTTGCATGAAATTTCAATAGATAACAGAATAATCAAATATTTTCATCAGGTAGAAATATATTCAAAATTCATGGAAAAAATCAAAGAAATAAAAAATATGAAATTTCTGTTCTGCTGTTATTACTTTATTGGCCCGACAATCATTAAAATTATTGATTCCCTGAAAGATAACAATGAAATTGAATTTCTAATATCGAATGTTCCTGATTATTTGATAGATTATTTTTTAAAAAATGGAGCAGGTTTATATTTAAATTTTCAAATCAACAGAAATAAAAATTCAGATATTTCAGAGAAGTTAAAAAGATCAAAAATATACAGCATGCCTGATAAATTTACAGAAATGCTGTTCATCTTAGATAATATTGGAGAATTCCTGAAAACCAAAGATATAAATTTGATTCATGTTTCCTTTCCAAAAGTTTTTGATTATGAAGATGAAATTAAAAGCATTATTGAGGAAACAAAAATACCTTATATATTAGAAACAAGAAAGAGATATAATTATGATTTTATAGTTTCAAAAAATGAAGATATCGAAGATTATGAATCGCTTGGAAAATTTCTCGAGGAAAAACTAATGGAATATCAGAATTTGATAGATGAAGAATATATCGATTTCCTTCAAAAATCATACATAAAATTTTACAATGTCCATAATGTAATAAGAAAACTGAACCTTGAAACCAACATTGTTAAGGATTTTATATCTTTTCTTGAAACTGAAGAGATGGGTTCAAAATCCATTTTTAAAAACATTCTTGAATTTATAAATATGGGTAATGCTGAGGCTAGGAAGGGAGAAATCATTTTTATTTCTGGAATGTCAGAAGACATGTTTCCTGACCATATCAAAACAGGAATAATATTTAAAAAGGATTATGAAATCATAAAAATAAAAAGGACAGATGAATATCATATTATGCATAATTTATACTGGTTATATTCCACAATCAATAATTATGATGACATTATCATAACATATCCATACCTTGGAAAATCATACAAAAATTCACTCATCAGCTATCTTATAGAAAAAATTTATCATGAAAACAATCTGGACGAAATAATTAAAAATCAAATAAATTTAAATTACAACATATTTCTGTCTTCCCACTCAGGCAATACGAATAAGAAAAATGACCTGGACAGGGAATTATGTACAAAATTATATCAGGACATTAAAAACAGGGGATTTCCGGCAACAGGGATTTCCGAATATGTTAAGTGTCCATTCAAATTCTATCTTGAATATATTTTAAGATTATCTGATATAGAAAGGCCGTTGAGCAACACGTGGTATGGGACAATTGTACATGAAATCCTTAAAAACATTTATGATAGATTCAAGGGCAAATCTCTCTATTATATGAATCTGGATGATGTTAAATCTATCATTTCAACCGAACTGGAAAATAAATTAAAGGAATACAATGATTATTTTTACAGAAATGATATAAATGAAAAATTGAATGAACTCTCTATTGAATTATATCATGCAATTAAGAACGATCTGAATCTCTTCGGCAGGGAGAGAAGGGTAATGGATACTGAAAAAGACATAAGGGTAAAATTTGGGGATTATACAGTTAATGGAAGAATAGACAGAATCGATCTTGTAAATGATGAATTTTATCTGATTCTTGATTATAAATTTTCAACACACAGCGAAACTTCATTCAGAAAAATGTGGGAAGGCAGAAATGATCTTAAGGATTATGAAATTAATTTATTGATATATTTTTATTACTATGCATATTCAGGTGGAAAGGATGTCATTGCCTCGTATCTCCCTATAAGGAATGCGAACATTGATAAAATCAGGGTTTATTCAACATTCAGCAGAGAAAAATATTCGTATTTTAAGAATAAAAATAAATTGAAATTTATACAGCTGAACAATATTCATTTCAGTACTGTAAAAAATGAGATTTTAAAAATTCTTAAAAATATTGACAGCTGTAAATTTGACAAAAATGATGAGGAATGTGAAAAATGTGCATTCTATAATTTATGCTGGGGTGTTTGAACGTGGATTTTGATTTAACTGAAGAACAATTGAAAATAATAAATGAATCATCCAATTCAAATATATTAATAAAAGCGGTAGCTGGATCCGGCAAAACATCCATACTTTTAAAAACAGTGGAAAAATTTCTTGATGATTCAGAGGAACCTGAAAAGAAATTAAAGAAGATTCTTGTTCTGACATTTTCGGATTCTGCTGCAGCAGAATTCAGGAAAAGGTTAAGGGAAATATTGAAGGAAAAATATAACATTGTTGATGAGCTAACAAATGTAACAACAATACATTCATTTGCGTTAAAAATAATCACAGAGAATCTGATAGAATATAGATTCAATATAGAAATTGATGTCGAAGACGAAATAATGATAAAAATGATGAGGAGGGAGGCATGGATAAGGGCAAGGGAAAAGTTCAATGATGAATTCAAAAGGTATCAGGAAAAGCTGTTCAACAAAAATGTATATCCATATGGGATTTATGACAGGGATCTATCCCTGGAAAATGTTATCTTTTATATTTACAATTATCAAAAGAGATATGGATACACTGATGATCGCATAGAAAATCTCTTTCAGAATCTATCCATGGATGAAGAAAAAGAAATGATAAAGAAATTATACTTTGAGTACAGAAGGGTGCTGGACGATATTAAAAGGAAAAGTGGAATGATTGATTATGATGACATTCTTTTTTTTGCCAGTGAAATAATCAAAAAAAATAATCTTAACAGATATGATTTAATTATAGTTGATGAAGCTCAGGATACAAGCTACATTCAGATGGAAATAATTAAATCGATATCCGGAGGAAGCAGGCTGATAATGGCCGGGGATTATATGCAGAGCATTTATGAATGGAGGGATGCGGAACCGGATTACATTGAAGATATAGCAAAAAATTTTAACATGAAGATTTTCAACATGCAGATCAATTTCAGGAGCAATGAAAATATTCTGAATTTTGTCAACAATCTTTTCAATTCTTTAAAAAATAAAAGTGAAGCAATAAACAGTAATTTTTATGAATTGAAACCAAATGGAATTAAGAAAGAGGGGGATGTAATAATCAAAAAATTTAAAGATAGTAAAAATGCAACTGAAGAAAGGCTTTATGAAGCCAATTATATTGCTGATATGATTTTAAAATTAAACAGAAACGGTGTTAGGTATGATGACATAGCGATTCTGTTCAGATCCAAAAAACATATCATGGAATATGTTAATGCACTGAAAGAAAAAAATATAAAATATACAGTAATAACTGAAAAATCAATATTTGATGAAATTGAAATAAAAGTTTTAATTGATCTATTCTATTTAATGGAATATTTAAAAAATAAAAAGATGGATATTTATAATAAGATAGAATTTAGGGAATTACTTTATATATTATTTAAATGCACAATAAATGAAAACTGTGAAAAAGAAGCAGAAAAATTATGTGATTTTATGCAAGAATATCTGAATATTATTGATGATTCCAAAAAACTGGATTTTGCGATATCATTTTTAAAGAAATTTGATTTCATAAATAAAATTCTGGTTATGAACAACCCATATGAAAGATTGGTTAACATTAGAAAGTTCTTTTCCATATTAACAAAGATTGAGGAGGACAGGGTTAAAAGACTGAATGAATTTCTATATATTCTGAATGAATATTCAAATGAAAAATTCGATGTTATTTCATTGAATAGTGCTACCGATAGCGGTGTAAAGCTGATGACCATACATCAATCCAAGGGTTTAGAATTTCCGGTAGTTATTCTGGCAAACACTACCTTTAAAACAAAAAAAATGAGAGATTTTTATTTTCACAGGAAACACGGAATTGGTTTCCCCAATACATATTTGATTAAAGAAGAACTATACAAAAAAATAGAGGATGAAATAATAAAAAAAGAAATAATTGAAAATCTTAGGATCCTATACGTTGCACTGACAAGGGCAAAAAATCTTTTGATCATCCCACTGCATGAAAAAAACATTAAAAAAATGGAAGAAAAGGCCATAAAAACATTCAATGAAATAATACTGGAAAACATTGATGAAAATATTTATGAAAGGGAAAATGAAATTATGCAATTTAGAAGTGAGTATAAAGGAAAACAAGAAGATTATTTTATACTGAAAAATGAATATAAGGACATTCAGATTGAAAAGGAAAGAAATTACATAAGTGTTGAGGAGCTTGCAAGATTTATTCATATAAAAGAAAATGTATTTTCAGAAAATAGTAAATTAAAAAGTTTCGATGAAAATGCTATAAAAGGGTCAATCTTTCATGAAAAAATCAAATACATGCCTGTAAATCAAATACTTGAAAATATTTTTGGTGATGAAACAGAATATAAAAAAGAGATAGAAAGAATCATTGAACACTGTAAACACCCACGATATGAATATCCCATATCATTATATTACAGGGGCCTTATAATAAATGGAAGAATTGATATTTTTTGTAAAAATATTATTCTGGAATTCAAGACAGGAAAAGAAAAAGAGGAAGATATGAATCAGATTAAGCTTTATTTATACATGGTTAATAAAATATTAAATTATGAAGATCTAGAAGGATTTTTGATTTATATAAATGATAAAAAAATTAAGAGAGTGGAATTTGATAAAAATATAGAAAATGAGATTGAAAATTTAATGGAAAATAATAATAAAAATAGATGAAAATGGAAAAATTCATACTATGATTAACATTTTTACCTTAATAGCGGAGGTTGTCGAGCCTGGTCAAAGGCGCCAGATTGAGGGTCTGGTTCCGCAGGGATGCGAGGGTTCAAATCCCTCCCTCCGCATTTAAAGGAATGTTAAGGGTTTGGAGAAGTAAGTTAATCACAACAGCTTTAACAATGAGATACACAGAGGCCCTCAGCATAAGGATTTTTAATATAAAATAATATTTATAAATAGTGATGATGGTTACTTAAACACCTTTTCCTTAACAAGATTGAAATCAAGGGCGTCAAGCTGAACATCCCTTTTTGATGAAAAATATTCCGGGTTTTTAATTTCTTTTATGAATTCATGCTGAATGATCATTTTCATCACTTCATTTGTTCCCGTCCATATCATTCCAAGCCTTGAATCTCTCAATAAACGTTCTATAGGGTAAATTGTGGTATATCCTATGCCCCCCATTATTTGCATGGCATCATTAACTGCCTTCCACATTACCTCCGTTGAGTTCATTTTTGCCATAGATACAAGCTTTCTAACATACGATAAAGAAACCTTCTTTTCTTCTAAAAGGTCTGCTGCCCTGCTTGCAGTATAAACAAGCGCCATGGCCTGTTCTATTGCAGTTACAGATTCTGCAATCTTGAAATTTATTCCCTCATGTTCTATAAGTTTGTTTCCGAAAGCTTCCCTATTCATGGCATAATCGGTTGCAACTTCTATTGCTGCCATAGAAACACCTATTGCACCTGCTGCAGTAGTCAGTCTTTCAGGGATCATCATTATATTGAATACATCATAACCTCTGTTCTCCCCACCTATCACATTTTCCTCAGTCAGTTCAACATCCCTGTAAACTATCCTGGCTGTTCCTCCGCCTTTTGTACCCATTAAACCGTAGACTGTTTCTACTTTTAAACCTGGGCTTTCCCTATCAACTATAAATGCAGTAATTCCTTTGGTAATGGGCTTCGCTTCATAATCTGTAATAGCATAGGTCACAAAGAAATCTGCCCCATTTCCTCCCACCACAAACCTTTTCTGTCCATTCAATATAAATTTATTTCCCTTTTTTACTGCCCTTGTTCTCATCATATTAAAAAGATCAGATCCTCCCGTAGGTTCGGTAATGGCCTCGGCACCATACCTTTCACCTGAAGTTATTCCTTTCAGGTATTTTTCTTTCTGAGATTCCGTGCCAAATTTATTTATCGGTTCACCAACAATTGATCCCAGGGAATACATGCATGACAGTGTGAAACCAAGATAACCCATTTCTTCAACTGCGGCCATTTCTGCTACCCATGATGCATTCCTCCCTCCATATTTTTCATGAAATCTCAATCCTGCAATATGCCTTTCGGTTATTAATCTAATAAATTCTCTGGGAAATTTTACCTCCTCATTTTCAATTTTCCTTATGAGTTCGTGCGGTACTTCTTTAACAACCTTTCTGACCTCATATTTTAATTCCTTCTCCCTTTCAGTTAACAAAAAATCCTCCATGAAACATCACTGATTTAATAGAATTTTTCAATATTAAAAATTTTGTTTTATAAAATTAAATTTAAAATGGTAAACTTTATAATTAGCAAAATCTATTATCCAATCAGCCCCGTGGTGTAGTGGCCAAGCATAGCGGGCTCTGGACCCGTTGACGGCAGTTCGAATCTGCCCGGGGCTGTCTGGTATTTTTAAACTTATTCTAAAAAGAAATTGAAGAAATCATTTAAAAACAGGAAAGATTTTAAATAATAATCTAGGTATTATATTTACATGAGGCTTTCCTATATTGGAATAATACTGGTTTTATTTACAGTTACAATAATTCCATTTTCACATTCATATAATAATGGTGTATTGGTTATAAATTTCAATGCTACAGTAGACCCCGGGGCAGTTAACTTTTTCAATGATGCTTTTAAATATGCTGAACAGAATTCAATCAAATATGTTATAATAGATATGAACACCCCCGGAGGGTATCTTGATTCCATGCTGAGCATAGTTAATTACACTGCCATGGCCGAACAGGATAACATTACTGTCATAACATATGTTCCTTATGGAGGTATGGCAGCGTCTGCTGGATCATACATAGCAATGGCTTCAGATTACATTTTTATGGCCAACGGGACATTCATAGGGCCATCAACGCCAATAGTAGAGGGTGGGACACAGCTCGAACAGCAGCATGTGGAGAATGCAATGCTTTCACTTATGATTTCATTCGCCGAAAAATTCCACAGAAATGTGAGTGCTGTCGAATCCATGGTTTTAAACAATACAGCTTATACTGCTCAACAGGCTTATTCAGCCGGTATTATAAATGGAATCTATTCTTCAATGAGTGGTGTTTTAAGATATTTTAATATACAAAACTCTTCATTAATAAACGTATATCCATCGGGATATGACCAATTTTTGAGCATCATAAGCAATCCAACTGTGGATGGCCTTTTAATCACACTGGGTATGCTGATGATTCTTTTGGATCTATATCATTTTACAGCCCTTTTGACCGTTGTTGGAATAATAACGATAATGCTGGGATTATGGGGTGCAGGTTTAATTGACGGAAACATATTCGGAATAATTTTACTGTTTATTGCAGGTGGATTGATATTGATTGAGGTCAAGGCAGGGCATGGAATCTTCATGATATCTGGAGCACTTCTTGCCGTATTGGGTATATATTTCCTTGCCCAGGGAATCGAATATTCTCCATCAGTTTTTGGTATCACAAGTTACATTTTATGGGGTATTCTTATTGGTGTTGCAATAGTTTCTGCAATATATCTGAACTGGTTAAGGAAAACTATAAAAACAGAACCCAAAACAGGTCCAGAGGCCCTGATAGGAACTGAAGGATTTGCGATCGATGATCTCAATCCAGAAGGACAGATAAATATCGATGGAATAATATGGAAAGCCAGATCTGAAAATAATGATAAAATTGAAAAAAATTCAAAGGTGAGGGTAGTAGGAAGAGATAATCTTACCTTAATAGTTAAAAAAGTTTAATAATATGCAGTATTTTATTAAGGGGAGGGTGAATAGCATGGATATTGGGATTCTGATTCTCATTGGAATAGTGGTTTTCATACTGCTGATATTTTTATTGTCTGGTATAAGAATATATCAGGAATGGGAAAGGGCACCCTATCTAGTTCTAGGAAGATTCAGGGGTTTTAAAGGTCCAGGTCTTGCTTACATAATTCCGATCATAGGAAAAACTCCATTCATTATTTCAACGAGGTTGCAGACCCAGGCTTTCAAAACAGAGCAGACATTAACAAAAGACAATGTTCCTGTAAATGTTGATGCTGTGATGTATTTTCAGCCTGTTGATCTGCAGAAAGTTGTTCTGAATGTTGAAGATTTTGTCATAGCCACACAGATGGCCGCTCAGACCACTTTGAGGGAAGTCATTGGTGGAATAACACTTGATGAGCTGTTAATAGAAAGGGAAAAGATAGGTACAATAGCCAGAAATATAATTGACCAGAAAACCGAGGCATGGGGTATTAAGGTAACAAGCGTTGAAATCAGGGATGTTCTGATTCCATCGGCATTGCAGGAGGCAATGTCAAGACAGGCGGCTGCTGAAAGGGAGAGAAGGGCGAGGGTCACACTGGCCATTGCAGAATATGAAGCGGCATCAAAGATGATTGAGGCAGCAAATCTTTATGAAAACAGTCACAATGGATTGATGCTGAGATGGATGAACATACTTTACGAACTGGGATTGCAAAGCAAAGGCACACTTATGCTGATACCATCAAACCTTCCGGCTGCAGGGCCCATAAGTACCCTTGGTCAGGTAGGAGTTTTTGGAATCAACGATCTTGCGCATCAGGAATCTGCCCAGAAACAGAACCAGGAGAAAAAGGAATAAAAAATATTAATAATTAATATAAACTTTTTTTATAATTTTTTAATTTGCTAACAAAATTATTTATTATAATTATTATTAATGATTAATAAGATGTATCCCCCATGTATGGAAATAAACAGAAAATTTTTACCTGAAGTGAGAAAATGTGTTGTAAAAGAACTGAAAAATAATGGATTTAAAGAAACTGAAATAGCAAGGATTTTGAGGATTTCTCAGGGAATGGTCAGCAGATATTATAATGAAATCTGTACCGATGACAACAATATAAAAAATCTTTCAAAAAGGATTTCCAGAATGATTATTGAGGGATATGATGAGATTAAGATAAACGAGATTCTATGTTCTAACTGTATAAACATGAGGAGTTCCTTGAAATTCTGCAATATACATTATATAGAAAAATGTTCTATGTGTTCATATATCTACAATCAGAATTTTTATTTTAAGGAAAACGAAATGAAGAATTTATTGCTTGAGGCCCTTGATAAATTGTCAATTTTAGATTGCAATGAAATTTTACCCGAGGTACGCTCAAACCTTGTTTATGCTAAGGACAACGCATCATCATATCTGGATGTTATGGGATTTCCGGGAAGAATATCGTGCTTTAAGGGGAAATTCATTTTTTACATGGAGCCAGAATTGGGTGCAAGCAGATATTTATCAAATATAATAATAAATCTAAAAAATTATGGAATACGGAGTGTTATGAACATAAAATTCAATGAGGAAATAGTGAAAAATTTAAAAAAGGATAAAAAGTTCACGTTTCTTAATACAAAAAACTTTGAATCGGAAATAAAAAAAATTGATAGAGGCTATGATTTTATTATTGATGAAGGAGGTTTCTGGATAGAACCTGTGATTTATGTATTCGGTAAAGATCCAATGGATGTTGTGAATAAGATTCTGGAGGTGGTTTCATGAATGTATATGAAGATCTGGAAAAAATAAGGAAAACTAGACCATTAATACACCACATAACAAATTTTGTTGTGATGAATGATAGCGCCAACATAACGCTTTCCCTGGGAGCTTCGCCAATCATGGCACATGCAAAGGAGGAACTTGAAGATCTGATAAGTATTGCTGATGCGGTATACATCAACATAGGTACCCTGGATTCATCATGGATTGAATCAATGTTAATAGCGGCTGAGTTGTCCGGAAAATATAATAAACCTCTTTTACTGGATCCTGTTGGTTCTGGGGCATCAAAGCTGAGAACAAACGTATCATTAAAGATATTGGGATACGGTTCAGTAAAAATACTGAAGGGAAATTCAGGTGAAATTCTTTCGTTATACGGTCAAAAGGGAGCCATAAAGGGTGTGGATTCATTATCTGAGGGAAACATGAATATCGTTGAAGAACTTGCAGAGAAATATAATCTGACCGTAATTTCAACGGGGAAGTATGATTATGTATCTGATGGAAAAAGAAATGCAGTAATAAAAAATGGTACAGAGATGTTTGGAAAGATTACCGGTTCCGGGTGCATGCTCGGTTCCGTAATATCTTCTTTCATGGCAGTAAACAGAGATTATTTTGTTTCATCGGTTGAGGGACTGTTAACATTTGAGATTGCAGGTGAACTGGCTGAAAAATTTTCCAGTGGACCGGGAAGTTTCAGGGAAAATCTTATTGATTCAATAGGTTCAATAGAAGAAAAACATTATGCCATGTCGAGGGTAGAATTTTTATGATTCCGAAAGGGATTTACGGCATAACAACATCAGAATATGGCTTTAATCATATTGAGAGTGCCAAAATTCTTCTTGATGCAGGTATAAGGATAATACAGTACAGGGAAAAGAATGGTTCGGGCAGAAAGATGTATGATTGTTCCCTTGAAATTAAAAAGATGTGTGAAGATTACGGTGCTTTATTAATAATCAATGATAGAGTTGATATTGCACTGGCAGTGGATGCTGATGGTGTACACGTTGGCCAGAAAGATCTTCCGGCAGATATAACAAGAAAAATAATCGGAAAAAAGATTATGGGTGTTTCAGTATCCTCTGTGGATCAGGCATCAAAAGCTGTTAAGGATGGTGCGGATTACCTTGGTGCGGGAGCGATATTTTCAACGAACACAAAAAATGACAGTGAATTTCTTGGAATTGAAAATTTAAAAAAAATCATCAGGACGTTCAATATACCTATAATAGCAATAGGCGGTATTAAACTGGAGGACGTAAAAATCTTAAAGGAAGCTGGAGTTCATGGAATTGCTGTAATTTCAGCGATTTTTGCATCTGGCAATCCAGTAGCTGAGGCAAAAAAATTTGTGGAGGAATGGGAATCATGAATTTTGTTTTTACCATTGCCGGTTCAGATTCAAGTGCCGGAGCAGGAATACAGGAGGATCTTAAAACATGCTCTGCCCTGGGAGTTTATTGTGTCACCGTTATAACATCCATAACAGCACAGAATACATTCTCTGTCAGGGATATTTTTGATCTGCCCGCCGAAACCGTAGAAAAACAGCTGGAAGCAGTCTATGAAGATTTTCCGCTGGAATATGGAAAAACGGGTATGGTAAGCAACAAAAATATCATTGAAAAAATTTCAAATAAAATAATTGAACATGGATTGAAGGTGGTGGTTGATCCTGTCATGTACTCAAAATCGGGGTCAAAACTCCTGAAGGATGATTCCGTTGATTCCATAAAGAGCAATTTGATTCCAATTGCATACATAGTAACCCCAAATATACCGGAAGCAGAAATCCTTTCAAATATCAAAATCAGTGGTTTAGAGGATATGAAACTTGCAGCAGAAAGGATCAGAGACCTTGGACCAAAAATTGTTATAGTCAAGGGAGGTCATATGGAATCCGAAACTGTTGTGGATGTTATATATGATGGTAAATTCAAATATCTCGAATACCCAAAAATCAGAACTAGAAATACACATGGGACAGGGTGCACATATTCATCCGCTATTGCCTCATTTCTTGCAAAAGGAAATGAACCTTTTAAGGCCATCGAAAATGCAAGATCATTCCTTCAGGAATCAATAAAAAACAGTTTGAACATAGGACATGGGAACGGCCCTCTAAATCCATTTTTTAATCTTTGGAATAAATGAGGATTTAAATAATATATAAATATAATAAAAAATATATGGTTAACATTTTTTCTTTTTTGTTTTTGTTTCCTCTTTTTTCTGTTCTTTTTCTTCTTTTTTCTCTTCCTTCTTCTCAGCTTTCTTTTCACTCTTTTTCATTGGCATTTAAAACCACCTGTATATTTATTACCAATTAAACTATTTAAATATTTTTATTTGAAATTTAATTAATTTTTTTCTAGATCTCTTAGAATATTCTTCATGATCCTGAAGGATAACAGAGCACACTTCTGCCTTGTTGGTGTTAAACTTATTGGCAATAATTTCAGATAATCTTCATCCGATAGACTTTTTATTTCATTTACATTTTTTCCTATAAAATTTTCTGATAACATTTCTGCGGAAAATATTGATATGGTACATCCTTCTCCCGTAAATTTTATTTCAGATATTTTTTCATTTTCAATTTTTACAAAGAGCTCTATTCTGTCACCACAGAATGGGTTGCTCTCAGATTTTGAATGAGCATTTTCCAACTTCCCGTAGTTTTTAGGTTTTCTGTAAACGGAAATAATGTAATCCATTAAAAAATCATCCAATTTTCATCACCTTCCTGACCTTTTTTATTCCATCCATTAAGATGTCAACATCCTCTTCATCGTTATAAATATAAAAGCTCGCTCGTGTTGTTGCAGGAATTCTGTAAAAATCCATCAGTGGCTCGGCACAGTGATGCCCAGATCTCACCATTATGTTTTCACTATCCAGTATACCCGCAACATCATGTGGATGAACAAATATGTCGTTTTTTATCAGCTCTTTCTCAATATATCTGTTTCCATTATTGAAATTGAATGATATTACACCTCCACGTTTTTCAACATTTTTAGGGCCGTAAATTACAATGTCATCAAATTCATCCATCTTTTTGAAGGCATAATCAGTGAGTCGTTTTTCATGATCCCTGACATTTTCCATCCCTATATTCTTCAAATAATCTATGGCAGCTGACAATCCAAGGGACCCTTCAACATTTGGAGTTCCCGCCTCGAATTTCAAAGGTGGATCCTCATATATAATGTTATTTATATGAACCTCCTTGATCATTTCTCCCCCGGATAAAAATGGGGCCATTTCTTTTAATATATCATATTTTCCATATAAGACACCTATTCCCATGGGTCCAAGCATTTTATGACCTGAAAACGCTATGAAATCACAGTCAATTTTCTTGACATCAACCGGCGTGTGGGGAACTGATTGTGCACCATCCACAACAAATATTGAATTGTTGTCATGAACAATCTTTGATATTTCATTAACATCATTGATTGTTCCCAGAACATTGGAAACATGCGAAAGAGATACTATCTTGGTCCTTTTATCCAGTTTATTTTTTAAATCTTCAAGATCAAGATATCCCTCTTCAGTTATATTTATGAAATCAACATCTATGTTAAAATGCTTCAGTCTTACCCATGGAATAAAATTCGAATGATGTTCCATCATTGAAATCAGTATCTTGTCTCCGGGTTTAAGAAAATTCCAGAGAAAGGAATAGGATAATAGATTCAATCCCTCGGTTGTATTCCTGACAAATACTATTTCTTCCGGATGCGCGTTTATAAAGCCGGCAACATTTTCCCTTGATTTTTCATATAATTCTGTCGAATATTCGCTTAGTGAATAGATCCCCCTGTGAACATTTGCATTGTAATTTTCATAGAATTCCTTTATTTTTTCTATTACCTGATATGGTTTCTGTGTTGTTGCCGTACTGTCAAGATATACTATCCTCTTTCCATTTATCATCTTTCTGAATATTGGGAAATCTTCTCTTATCTTTTTTACATCCATACAATATAAATTAAATATTTTAAAATATAAATTTTTTGTAAAATTTTTACTTAATAATTCAATTTTTGAATAATAAAATATACATATGTTGAACTAAAAAGTCACATTTTAACAATTATATTACTATATCAGTCAAAATTTGTTAAAGGAAATAACGAAAAGATTAAATAATTAATATATATATAAAATGTTTATGGATTACATAATAGATGTTGAGGATTTAAGAAAGGTCTATTCTGGTAATATTGAGGCTTTAAAGGGCATAAATTTAAAAATAAGAAAGGGTGAAATATATGGTTTTCTTGGTCCGAATGGTGCCGGAAAGACAACAACAGTTAAAATATTGACAACAATTATAAAACCAACATCCGGAACAGCATACATTTCAGGTTATCATATAATAAAGAATCAGAAAGAGGTAAGAAAAATAATTGGACTTGTCCCCCAGGACCTTACAGTGGATGATGACCTTACAGGTATGGAAAATCTCGTTCTTCAGTCAAGTTTTTACAATATTAAAAGGGAAGAGGCAAGGAAAAAGGCCATAGATCTTCTTGAACTTGTTGATCTGAAGGATGCAGCTGACAGGCTCGTATCTACATATTCAGGGGGAATGAGAAAAAGACTTGATCTTATAGTTGGTCTGATTCATGATCCCGATATCCTGTTTCTTGATGAACCTACCCTTGGTCTGGATGTTCAGACAAGGACAAGAATGTGGGAATACATAGAACTTCTAAGGAAGGAATTCGATAAAACGATTTTCATAACAACACATTATCTTGAGGAAGCCGAAAAACTCTGTGATAGGATTGGGATAATCGACCATGGAAAGATTGTTGTGGAAGGCAGTCCTGATGAATTAAAATCCTCGGTAGACTTTGATCTGGTAGAACTGGATGTTGATAATCTGCAGGAAGCAATGAAAATACTTGTCAATTTTGATGCGGAAACAAGGGAAAACAAGATAATAATAAAAATCAGGGATTCTGAAAAGAATGTACTGCCAATTTTAAAAACACTTACAGATAAAAGTATTAATATAAAGAGAATCCATATTGAAAAACCCAGCCTGAATTCGGTTTTCCTGAAATACACAGGCCGGGAGATGAGGGAAGGTGAGAGTGAGGAGGACATCATGAAAACCATGAGGGCAATAAGGAGGGCGAGATGATGGATGCTAGATTATCCCTTACAGCCAGGGAACTTAAGAAATGGGTCAGGAACCCTCTCCAGATGATCATAATGATAATTCAGCCTCTGTTCTGGATTTTTCTTTTTGGAAGTGCATTCAACATTACAAATCTTGTTCCTTCGAACCTTCCATCCATGAAAAATTATATTCTGAATACCTATTTTATGGGTGCAAAAAATTACATTTCATTTTTAACACCCGGAATGCTTGCAATCATGGCCCTTTTTACCGCCATGTTCAGCGGAGTCTCTCTCATATGGGACAGGAGGTTCGGTTATCTGACAAGGCTGTTGTCTTCACCCATTCCAAGAGATTCCATAGTATTTTCAAAAGTTTTTTCCGCAACTGTGAAAGGGACTTTCCAGTCAACAATACTGCTGGTAATTGCAATAGTTGTCCCCGGAGGATTGTATTTAACATCAAATTTCACAGCTCTTAATTTAGTAATGGTATACATGACACTTATCATGCTTTCATTTGGCTTTTCAGGTTTATTCTCACTGCTTTCAGTGAGAATCAAAACAATAGAAACGCTGATGGCAATAGTTAATCTGCTCAATCTGCCACTTATGTTCACATCCTCTGCCATGTTTGCACAGAATATGATGCCGGACTGGCTTAAGGATATATCATCCTACAATCCAGTTACATGGGCAGCGAATACCATGAGGTATGAAATGATTGGAGGAATAGCATTAAATTCGACGATAATCACCAACATTTTATATCTCCTGCTTTTTGATATCGCAGTCCTGATACTTATATTCGCAGTATCAAGATACGGATTCAGTGAATGATGTTTTCAAAAATTATTTCGGAAATATCCCTTATTTTACCATATTTCTCAAGGTTTGACAGACATACAGGACATGATGTTACAATTTCATCTGTTTCAAGATCTCTGAGCTGACCGTACCTTATTTCTGAAATTCTTTCGGATTTAGATGGAAACAGCATTTCTATAGGCCCACCGCAGCAGTATGTTGTCCTTCCGTTTCTTGCGGGCAAACTAACATCTCCAATCGATTTCAATATATTCAGGGGTGAATCTACCCTTAGATGGGTTGAGAAATGGCACGGTTCATGATAAGCATATTTTCTTCCATTGTTTTTTAAATCAGCCCTGAATGAATCAAGGTAAAATTCCGATTCAAAATTGAATCCCTGAATATTTTCCGGATAAATCTTTTTCATCATTTCATGAGTGTGCGGATCCGAGGTAATAATTTTTTTAATTTTCAGTGAATTGAAAAAATCCCTCAGGAAATTTCCGTATTCAATCATTTCATCGTAATAACCGAATTCATATAGGAGCGCACCTGAATATGGTTCCATATATCCCAGATAATTTACATCTTTATATACTGTTTTTATAATATAAAATATTTTATATAGAATTGTATCCATCCTTTTCATGAGTCCTTTATCCTCAAAATTTGAAAATAGAAATATTATATCAGGATTTTTTTTCAGAATCCTTTCTGCAATTTCTTTCATTTTTCTGTTTCTTATTATGTTCGATAGCATTTTTGCATGTGCCATCAGTGAATATATCCCCCCACTATAAAAGAGAATGTCTGAACCATTTTTCATTGAAATGTCATACCATGAAGGGCCATCCATTTTTCCAACCGGGGATCTGTTTTCCATTATCATTTTTACAAGTGCATTTACGATATAATCCATTTCATTTTCAGAAGAAATTATTCTTTTCACCATCAAACTTGCCTTTCCTGCACTTATACCCGCAGGACAGACTGATTCACATACATTGCAGTTCAGGCATGAATAAAAAAAATCCCTTACATTATTTATGATGTTTTTATTTACCGATATTTCCCTTGCAAGAAATATCCTTCCCCTTGCACCGTATGAGGATGAATATTCAAATGCCTGGAATGTGGGACAAACGGCTTCGCAAAAAGAACAGTTTATGCATTTTCCTGTATATTCCCTCAAAGTATCAATCAGATTCATATCAATTTACCCCTGTTCATTATGTCGGCAGGGTCCAGAATTCCCTTTACATTTTTCATTATTTCAATGTTCTTCATTGAATTTTTGAATTTCATCTCCTCCATTATCAGATCCTTTTTTTCAAGCCCTATTCCATGTTCGGATGATACCGATCCACCGTGTTTCAGTGCTATCAGACCGAGATCAAAGAGCAATCTGAAAACATTTTCCATCATTGTTCTGTCCTTTGGGTTCACAAAAATATTTGCATGTATATTTCCATCTCCTATATGTCCGAACAGTGTTGCCCTGAAACCTGAAGACCGGATCTTTTCATCCATTTCCTTCAGTGCCGAAGGCAATTCCGAAGCCGGAACAATGACATCTCCTATTATAATATATTCTTCCGGGCTCTTTCTTTCTAGCAGCTGGGAGGAATAAAGACCTTTTCTTGCCTGGTACATCTCATCCATTTCCACCGGATCAATTGTTTTTTTAATTGTCAACGGAGATGTTTCCTTTATTACATTTTCAAATTCATCCATCATCCTCTTCAATGATTCTTTTGTTGAAGCAACATCAACAAGGATGAGATATCTTGCCTTTTCAGGGAATTTTATTCCCCTGACCTTTGTGATTGAATCCATGGCAATCCTGTCCATGAATTCTGCTATGTAGGGTGTATATCCCTTCCTTTTCAGAAGCGATACAGCTCTACCTGCATTTTCAATGTCCTCATAGTATGACAGAATCCTCCCTGTAGATTCAGGAAGGGGTGCAATTTTCAATATCGCCTCTGTTATTATCCCCAGGGTTCCCTCGCTTCCGATGAACAGGGAGGTAAGATCATATCCCAAAGCCCTCTTAAGCACTTTTCCACCCAGCTGGATAATCTCACCTGTCGGCAGCACGACCTCCATACCCAGAACCCATTCCTTCGTTGCTCCGTACATCACAGTCCTCAGACCTCCCGCATTGGTATTTATGGAACCTCCAACGGTTGCGGTGATTGAACTTGCAGGATCGGGTGGATAAAAATGATTGTATTTTTTCAGGTTATCATTCAGAAAATCCAGCTTGACGCCTGCTTCGGCTACAACATACCTGTTTTCAATATTTATTTCGAGTATTCTGTCGAATCTGGCCATGCTTATTATTATTCCATCCTCAAGGAGAACAGATCCACCTACAAGCGACGATCCTCCGCCTCTGACAGTGACAGGTATTTTATTTTCAGTGGCAAATCTTAAAATTTTTGATATTTCCTGGGATGTTCTTGGCAGAACTACTGCCCTGGGAAGCTTTCCCTCAAAGATTGAAGCATCCCTTGAATAGGGAAGAATTTCCTCATATTTATCCAGAACATATTCCTTTCCTACGATTTCTCTTAATGCATAAACCAAATCCATGATTAATGGAATATATTCATAAATAAAAATTCAGTGGAATGATTCCGGTATGTCCTTGATTAAATCATACCTGAAAACAGGGCCGTCTCTGCAGACGTAAAACCTGCCTATGTTGCAGTGACCGCATATTCCGTATCCACATTTCATCTTCCTTTCCATGGAAAGATAGATTTTACCTTCATCAATACCCATTTTCAGTAATTCTTTCACCGCAAATTTCATCATGACTTCAGGACCAATTATATAGAACCTTGCATCCTTCCATTCTATTCTGTTGAATATGGTGGTTACAACACCTACATTTCCATCCCACGTTTCATCTCCCCTGTCCACCGTAACATCAACCCTGAACAAATCCTTCCATTTTTTCAGTTTTTCTTTATAAACAATATCACCGGGTGTTCTTGCACCGTATAAGAGGTGAATATCTTTCCTGTTCATTTTAATCATTCTTTCAATATATGATGATAACGGTGGGAGACCTATCCCACCACCTATCAGAACTGTCCTGCCATCATGTATTTCCCATCCATTCCCATATGGTCCTCTTATGCCTACTTTATCTCCAGACCTCAATCTGTGAAAATATGAAGTTACATAGCCGACATTTTTAATGCTGAATAGAAGTTTTCCATCATAATAATTTCCATATGATATGGGGATCTCACCCCTTCCGAAAATCCTCAATTCATAAAACTGGCCTGGATTTGGCAGCACTCCTATAACATCATTAACAAGAAACGATTTTATGTCAGGTGTTTCATCCCATACATCTATGATTACGGTCTCCATGGAATTGAGTGTGTTCATGGATTGTACCTCCTTATAACATCCCTTATGTCTATTTTCACAGGGCATGTTTCATAGCATCTGCCGCACCCTGAACACAGGTGTATACCATAGGTGAGATAATGATAGGATAATTTATGCATGAATCTCTGTCTGAGCCTAGAAGATAAATCTGGTCTTGAATTAGCTCCACCGGCCATTCTTGTAAAACCTTCCATTATGCATGAATCCCATTCCATTATTCTTTCATTTTCTCCTTCATTTATATCAAAGCAGAAACATGTCGGACATGAATAATTGCATGCACCGCATGAAATGCATTTTTTTGCCAGTTCATTCCAGAGATCATCATTCCATGACATCTTTTTCTCTATATCCTCTGTGTTTAATGGAGCCATCAATTCTGAAAAATGTTCATTGTAACCCTCAAGGTATTTTACCATTTCTTCACTGGCATTTGTCATTAAATTGCTTTGAAAAACGTTATCCCTGATTTCAACAATATACCCATCTCTGTATCTCAGGAACTGGGCCCCTGAATCATTCAGTTTTGGCCCACCAAACGTTGTGCAAAAACCATATATGCATGGTTCACTGCATATGAAGTTTGCAAAATGCATTAGGGACCTTTTCATATTGTATTCTATGTCAAGTTTTAAAACACTTTCCATTATCTGAAAACCAAGCAAATCACATGACCTGATACCAAATATTATCGTTTCCTTTTCATTATCATGTTCGTTTAAGTTTTTCCAGGATGGAATGATCATGTTTTTTGGTGAGAGTATTGACCTTCCATCATAAAATTCGTTTCCATTATCTAAATAATCAAATATAACATCATTACCAATCCTCTTTGTTCCGTAAACCCTGTATTTTTTCAACAGATTATTTATGTAATCCGGAAGATTTTTTTCATTCAGGAAATATATCATTACTGACACCTGCCTATCCTGGCACCGGTAACCTTTAATTCAGGTATTTTTGCCCTCGGATCAAGGTTTGAATTTGTTACAGCATTTGCAGGTGATTCTATATAATGAAATGGCATGAACAGTATTCCTCTGGGTACCATGTCTGTGATCCTTGCCTTAACGCATAATTCGCCATGTCTGGTTTCAATCCTTATATTTTCATTGTTTTTTATTCCCATATTTTTTGCATCTTCTGGATTTATTTCAACATAAGGTTCAGGAGCCTCCCTTTCAAGCAGATATACCTTCCTTGTCATTACCCCTGTGTGAAACTGATAGTATACCCTCCCAGTTGTAAGAATAAATGGATATTCTTGATCCCAGAATTCAATCGGTTTCTTCCATTCTGATGGATTGAAACGTCCAGAGCCTCTCGTAAATCTCTCAGCATGAAGTATCTCTGTCCCATGACATTCCCTGACCGGCCACTGAAGACCACCCGTCATTTCCAGGCATTTATAATTTACTGATGAATACTGTGGTACCAGTCTGGATATTTCATCCATGATCTGTGATGCGTCATTGTAATTCCATGAATACCCCGCTGAATTGGCAATCATTTGTATTATCTCCCAGTCACTTTTTGCTTCACCTGGAGGATTCAGAAACGGTTTTATCAGCTGAATCCTCCTTTCAGTATTAGTGAATGTTCCTAACTTTTCAGCAAAACTCTGTGATGGAAAAATAACATCTGCATATTCTGCTGTTTCGGTCATAAATATATCCTGCACCGCAAGGAATTCCAAATTTTCAAGGGACTTTATGATTTTTTCACTTTCAGGTTCTGAAAGAACAGGATTTTCACCCATAATGTACATCGCCTTTATTTTTCCTTCAAGTGCATATTCAAACATCTCTGTCAATGACAATCCTGGTTTTGCCGGAAGTTCACAGTTCCATGCCTCTTCAAATATTTTCCTCCCATTTTCATCATATACCCTCCTGTAACCTGGGAGAAAATCACAGAGGGCACCCATATCACTTGATCCCTGAACGTTATTATGCCCTCTCAGGGGAGCAACGCCGGTTCCGGATCGTCCCACATTACCCGTCAGTAATGCAAGATTTGCTATGGCCTGTACATTCTCCGTTCCCTGCGTATGCTGGGTTATACCCATTGCATAGAATGTTATGGATTTCTTTGTTGCGTACAGAACCGCTGCCCTTTCTATATATTCAGGTTCTACACCGGTTATCCTGGATGCAACATCTGGATCATAATTCTCAATAATTCTGCTGAATTCTTCGAAATTTTCAGTTCTCTTTTCAATGAATTCTCTGTCATAAAGCTTTTTATCAATGATCACATAGGCCATGGAATTCAAAAGCGCGAGATCAGTTCCGGGATAATGCCTGAGATAAATATCAGCCATTTCTGCAAGTTTTATTTTTCTGGGATCAGCAACAATGAGCGTTTTACCTTTCATTCTGTTATTGATGATCCTTGATCCGATTACCGGATGCTGTTCTGTAGTGTTTGATCCTATAACAAAATAAAGTTCAGCGTTGTCTATGTCCCTAATAGACGTTGTCATGGCTCCGGATCCAAAACTCGTTATCAGGCCTTCAATGGTGGATGCATGGCACGATCTGGCACAGTGATCAACATTGTTTGTATGAAAAACCTGCCTGGCGAGTTTCTGCATAAGATAATTTTCTTCATTGGTACATTTTGCGCTTGCCTGAAAGGCCAGAGAATCAGGACCATATTTTCCCAATATTTCCATCAGGGACGATATCGCTGTGTATACGGCCGTGTCCCAGTCCGCTTCTTTAAAATTGCCTTTTTCATCCTTTATGAGAGGTCTCTTTAAACGGGAATTATGTTTTACATACCTTAATCCTTTCCAACCTTTTATGCATAGAGTACCGTAATTAATATCCTCTCTCTTTGAAGGAATAAAATTGTATATCCTCTTGAAATCTGTTTCCACTATAATATTACAACCAACACCACAGTATGGACATACTGTTTTTACTGTTGCAATAAACCGACCCTCCCGTAGTAGTCCACCGTGATTTTCATTCCATATTCCAATTCGGTCTTAGCCCTGAATCCCAATACCTTTTCTGATTTTGATGTATCTGCCTGTGTCATATATACATAATTTTTTACAGGATTTTCTATGTATTTAGGTTTAATGTCGGTGTTCATAAGTTTCATCAGTATTTTTACCATTTCATTTAATGAATAGGATTTGCCTGTTCCAACATTGAAAATTCCATTTATGTTTGATTTCATGGCCATTATAAGTGCGTCAACTACATCATCCACAAATATAAAATCCCTCTTCTGAGAACCATCACCATAAATAATGGGCTGCTCATTTTTCATGTATGACCATGTGAACTGAGAAATCAAATTTGCATAATTTTTCTTGTACTGTTCCCTGGGACCATAAACGGAAAAGAATCTCATGGCGTTCCATCTAAGCCCATAAAAATCCTCATAAACCTTTGACAACCTTTCCTCAACCAGTCTGGCTTCAGTATAAAAGTCTGTGGGTTTTATGATCATGTTTTCATTGTGTGGAGGTTCAAGACCATTGTATAATGAACTCGATGATGCATTTACGACTTTTGCATTGTTTTTTACAGCCAGCTCCAGAACTGATACAATACCGGATACACTTTCAGTGAATTTCTCTCGATTATTTTTATACATCGGTGTAGAGGATGCTTTACCTAAATGGAAAATGCCATCGACATTCTTTGGATTTATATTTTTATAAAATTCATCCACTTTCATCTTATAAAATTCCACATTGAATTCCTTTATCAGATTTTCCGAGCCGGTGTGAAGGCTATCAACTACAATGACTTCATTGTTATCCTTAACAAGTCTAGAAACGAGATTTGAACCTATAAAACCAGCACCACCAGTAACCAAATACCTTGCCATGCATTTAGCTAAAGATTTAACATATAAAAACTTTTAACAATACTGAAAACAATCATGAATGTCTGACAATCAGTGTTACTGTATCCCCATCTTCCAGAACGTGATCAAGTCCAACTCTATGATTGGGATATTTTGCACTCGGACCGTTTACAATACCGTATTTGAATTTTTCAACAAAATCTTTGTGTATATTTCTGCAGACCATCTCAACAGTGGAATACCTTTTTATGACCATGGGTTCCTTTTCACCATCAGGAGGTTTTACATATATGGTGATTAGATCGAGAGTATCATAGATTGTATCCTTCAATGTATCAATGTTGGTTTTATATTTTGCCGATACAGGTATCATGCCATATTTTTCCATTAAATTTTTAATTATATCAGAATTTATAATCTCAGGATTTTCATCAATCTTGTTTAATACAAAAATGCCCGGAATGTATACCCTGTTTCCAATCAAGAAATCGATGAGATCATCTGTGCTGATATTTTCCCTTATCACCAGATCTGCATTTACAATTTTAAATTCTCTTAGAATATCCTTCACCATTTCTTCTTCAAGATCCGATTTCATTGTTGCATAAACATTTATACCTCCCCTGTCCTTCTTCACCAGAAATATGTTTGGTCTCCTTCGATTCAATCTGATTCCCATAGAATGAAGCATCCTTATTATTGGTGCAGGATCTGGGTTATGTATATCTGTTACAACAATTATTGCATCACTTGACCTTGCTATGCTTAGTACCTTCTTACCCATTCCCTTTCCCTTTTCTGCTCCTTCAATAATACCAGGCAGATCCAGAAGCTGAATATTTGCACCACGATATTTCATCATGCCGGGAATAACATCTACAGTAGTAAAATCAAAATCGCCGGTTTCGCTCTGTAAATCTGTCAGAGAATTGAACAGGGTACTCTTCCCTACGCTTGGAAAACCGACTAGGGAAACCATTCCATTCCCAGATTTCTTTATACCTATCTGATGCCCTCCTCCACCTCTTGAGGATTCTTTGGTCTGCTTTAATTTGGCCAGCTTGGCTTTCAGCCTACCTATATGGTGCTCAGTTGCTTTATTGTACTGTGTTTTTCGAATTTCTTCCTCGATTCTCTTTATCTCCTCATCTATATTTGACATTTTTTCTTCATTCATATGAACAAATTTTATTTTTTATATTTTTTTACACAAAAAACTTAAAAATAAAATTGAACGGTAGTATATTCTCTCAAGATCAGAATAAATTTCAATATACATACATTTTAGTTATAGAAAAGTTAGGGGTTTGGGGGAAGCAGTAAAACTCCGACCTTCAGGGAGG
>JAGDXR010000036.1 GCA_023261745.1 Thermoplasmata archaeon
CGATCATAGATGCATATGGAAGCCCCACAATAGTAAATGATGTGAATTACTTTGATAACTATTTCAATCTTCCAAGGATCAATCTTACAGTCCTGACACCATTCGGAAAGGTATCAAAAAATGGTGGCTGGGCAATGGAAACATCCCTCGACGTTGAATGGGCACATGCGATGGCACCGGGAGCAAATATAGTTTTGATTGAAACGCCATCAGCTTCCAATACATACCTTATAAATGATGCGATTAATTATGCTGTAAATCATACACATGCAAATATAGTATCAATGTCATGGGGAGAAGCAGAATCACTGTTAACAGGTTCACAGCTTGCCAGTTATGATTCAGTTTTCAAATATGCTGCTGAACATGGGGTTATATTGGTTTCGGCATCGGGAGACAATGGTGCCAATGATGGAACTTCTTCACCGACCGTCGACTATCCTTCCGCTGATCCATATGTAGTAGGTGCAGGTGGAACAACATTAAATCTGGCAGATCTATCATCAACAAATGCTGTATATTCAAGCGAATATGCATGGAATGATTCTGGTGGGGGGATAAGCAGTTATTTCCCAGAACCATCCTATCAGGTCAATGCAGGTATTTCTATATCTGGAAGAGGAGTCCCGGACGTTTCATATGATGCAAATCCCAATACAGGGGTATGGATTTATGACACAACACCGTATCAGGGGATTAACGGATGGGGAGTTGTTGGTGGAACAAGCGCAGCTGCACCACAGTGGGCTGCAATATTTGCTGACATACAATCCTTGAAAGGTACATCTATTATAAATGGACAGAATGTTCATACATTATTATACAATATTTACAGCAGCTCCAATTATAACATAGCATTCCATGATATTACATACGGATACAATGGATACTATTATGCAACATCAGGATATGATGAGGTGACCGGGATAGGATCTCCTGTTGTTTATCAGCTTATAAATATTATTTAAATTTTTTTATTTATTTTAATTTTTAAAAAATTATTAAGTGAATATAATAATCTTCATAAAATATCAGAAATTCATAAGCATTTCTATAAAATGTTTAAGGTGTTCTGCAAGTACTGGATTTTCGGTAAAACCGCATGCATTGAGCTCAGCATCGGCTATGAAAGCTCTCCTGCTATCTGATACGAGGTCTGTTGCTATTAAGAAGTCTTTATAATGCACCTTTGTGCCGGGTGGAGGCCTCTGTGTTCTGGATGTCACTATTATTATTTCTACATTTCTCTGTACTGCCTTTTTGATGTTTTCCGAAAGCGCTTTTTTTATATCATGAAGTCTTGGGGATGATAAATATATCTCTTCTTCAGACTTGTCAATCAATTCCCCAAGTTTCTGAAGGACTTTATTCTTTCCATACAGAGTATAAACGATCTGTGGTTCCCCCTTCTCTCCATACAATTCCTGCGCAAGTTTGAGGTATGAAAAAAGGTCCTTTATTTTTCTAAGATACCCTTCTTCAAGAATTTTAAGATCCCTAGGCTTATAGATCTTTGGCTTTCCCTCAACGGGTAGGACAAGCCCTTTTTCCTCCAGTGATTCAAGAACCTTGTATGATGAAGTTCTTGGGATCTGTGCAATCCTGGCAATGTTCTCTGCATCGCTTCCACCAAGATAAACGACGGCCAGAAATGCCTTTGCTTCATAATCCGTTAAACCTAACATCCTCAATAGATCCTGTATTTCCTCTGCTATATGTGAAAAATCGGTCGGTGTTGAAGTTGCCATATTTTTGGAAAATCATAAATAAATATTAATGTTTTTAATCTTAATGAAATGTGACAGATGCGATAGGGATTCAGTGATTTATATCCGTTATAATGGTGAGCATCTCTGCAAAGAACATTTTTTTGATTTTCTGGAAAAAAGGGTAAAGCATGAAATAAGAAAGCAGGTAAATATTAAAAAGGGAGACAGAATTGCAGTAGCGGTTTCTGGTGGAAAGGATTCATCAGTTGCACTGTACCTTATGAAAAAAATATTTTCTGTTAGAAAGGATGTTGAAATATTTGCCATAACGGTTGATGAAGGTATTTATGGATACAGGGACAGGGCATTAAATGTCCTGAAAGATTTTGTTAATGAACTTGATGTACCACACTACATTTACAGAATGAAGGATATGATGGGTTATGGTGTGGATGAAATTTCAAATATAGATAAGGAACTTGTGCCATGTACATACTGCGGTGTTTTCAGAAGAAAAATAATAAACTATGCTGCAAGAGAACTTAAGGCGAACTACGTTGCAACAGGTTTAAACCTAGATGATACTGCACAGAGCGTTGTGATGAATATTGTCAGGGGTGACGTTGAAAGGCTTATGCGTCTTGGGCCACACGATGTAATAAAGGAGGATCTAATACCGAGAATACAGCCATTGAGAATGATACCTGAAAAGGAAATACTCCTATATGCCATTCTTAAAGGAATAAAATTCTACCATGGTGAATGTCCATACGCCCCAAAGGCATTGAGGAATGATTTCAGGTCATGCATAGATTCATGGGAATCCAGAAATCCAGGAAGCAGACATTCAATAATTTCATTCTATGATGAAATAAAGAATAACCTTCAGGGAAAATTTCCACAGACAAGATTGAATAGATGCAGAATCTGTGGAGATCCAACCACAGGTGAAATATGCAAATCATGTGAATTGAAGTTAAGGCTGGATTCTCTCAAGGATTGATTGAATTTCCCTATCCACTTCAATTGATATTTTCATTGCTTCAAAATAATTTTTATCATTAAAGGAGTTCTTTGCCTCTGATACCTTTGATTCAAGTTCAGACCTGTATTCATCTGGCAGGGACTGAATGTCCCTTTCAGCCTTATTAAGCCAGTATTTTGATGGTAAATAATATTTATCAATTTCTTCGGCCTCTTCAGTTTTTTTCTCTTCTTTCTTTTTCTCATTTGTTAATTTTATTGTATCTCCGTAGAACTCCTCCGCCTTTCTAGCTTCTATCATTGCATCCCTGTAATATCCCTGATCAAAATACTCCTTGGCCTTTTTTAGATGCTCTTCTATTTCATTCCTTTTGTCTTCTGAAACATTTTTGATATTTCCTTCAATTTTCTGTATTAAAAATTTTGATGGCATGTAATATTCTTCCATACTTTCCTTTGAAGTTTCATATTCCCTTTTTTCCTCAATCTTTGTGTTCAATATCCTTACTACCTTATTTGAATATTTTATGGATTCCGTATAATCCTTAGAATCAAAGTATGATTTTGCAAGAGACAGAAATTTCATAGCTTCCTCTTTTGTTTTATCATCCATTTTATCCAAGGCCTCTTCAGCCTTGCTAAGCCAGAATTTGGCCGGGAGGTAGTCCTTTGGAAGCTCTTCCAGAACCTTCTTCTTATCTTCCTCTGCTGTCTCATATTTATACTGAAAAACGACATTTCCTGTCTGCTTTATCCTCCTATATGATATCAGAAAATCATTGTATATATCAAAAACATCCTGGAAATTTTTATCCTCGGCCATCCTTTTGGCTTTGTTTAACATGCTTTCAAGTGAAGAGGTTTCAATGTTCATATTCTTTATTTCATTGACCATGCCTTCCATTGTCTTTATTTTATTGAAGGCATCTTCCTCTTCACTTATTTCCATCCCTTCCCTTTCCCTCTTTTTTATTATCTTTATTAAAATTATCAATACTATCCATATTACAATGAAAACTGAAATGAATATCAGTATATTTTGTTCCATCAATTTACTTATTAGAATTAATTTATAATAATTTTATCTGTAAAAAATTTAAAAAATATATTTGGATATGTTTAATTTTTTAATCAATAGATCCGCTGCCATGTTGGTTATATCATACAATTCAGAAACCTCGGGGCAATATCCCATCTCATTCGCAAGTATATCCATAACGGTAGAATTCTTCCTTATTGCCATGGAGATAACGTTGATCTTCTGCGATGAAAGTTCACCCATACCCTGGGCACCAAGTATTTTACCATTTTCATCACATATGAGTTTTAATAATATCTCTGTTCCACCTGTATATTTTGGCCTGTTCAGACCCCTTGCCCTTGCAGAAAATACCCTGTATTTTTTTGATGCTTCTGTTTCAGTTAATCCTGTGGATGCAATTTCCAGAGAACCTATTTTTGATACAAATGTGAGTGTTGTCCCGGTATAAATCGCCTCTTTTCCTGCCATGTTGATTCCTGCCACCATACCTTGCTTTGCTGCCACAGTGGCAATCTGGAAAACCGTTTTTTCACCGCTTATCATGTTTTTTACTATTATATTATCTCCCGCAGCATATATATTTGGATCGGATGATCTCATGTGATCATCAACGATTATGAATGATCTTTCCATATCCACCATATTTTTCAATAATTCTGTATTTGGCCTGAAGCCTGCACTGAGTATTACTGCCTCTGAACTGTAAAAATTATTGTTGGATTTTATTCCAACAACCTTTTCACCATCAACAACTATCTCTTCAACGGGTGATGATAGGTATATCTTTATTCCATTTCCCGTCAGAAATTTTTCAACCTCAGAGGCCATATCGGGATCCAGAGATCTCGGAAATACCTGTGGAAGCATTTCAAACACACTCACATTCAAACCAAAGGACTTCATTGAATATGCCATTTCAAGACCTATGGGGCCTGCACCTATTACGGATACATGTTTTATACTTTTCTCTCTGATGTATTCTATCAGATTTTCAGCATCTTCAAGCCTTTTTATGACGAAAACTCCATTTCCAAGATATTCATTAGCATTTTTAATCTTTGGAATTAAAGGTTCGGCACCTGCCGAAAATAGTAGCTTATCGTAAGCTATCTCCAATTTCTCCCCGTTCTGTAAGTTTTTTACAATGATTTTTCTCTCTTTATTGTCAATTTCAATGACCTCGTGGTTTATAAGGACATTTATTCTCTTTGTTCTGGGGAAAGGATGCTTCAATAATTCTAAAGATTCTCCCTTTTCAATGATGAATGGTATTCCACAAGGGGAATATGATTCATACCTGTTCTTTTCAATTATTGTTATATCTGCATTCCTGTCTATTGATGAAATGTATCTGGTGGCATAAACGCCCGCTGTTCCGAGTCCAATTATAACATAGTTCATACATGGATCAGCCATCCATTATATTTTGCAACTTTACCCCTTACAATGTCCATATACATTTCTTTGATTTTCCTCGTATTTTCTCCTATTCTCCCATTTCCAATTCTGATGTTATCAACTTCGATTATCGGAGTGATTTCTGCCGCTGTACCTGTGAAAAATACCTCATCCGCAGTGTATATTTCTTCTCTGTGTATCATTCTCTCTTTTACATTCAGCCCAAGATCACCTGAGATCCTTATTATGGAATCCCTTGTGATACCCTGCAGTATATCAGATTCCTCCCCCGGTGTTATCAAGGTATTATCTTTTATAATGAATATATTTTCCCCCGGTCCTTCAGCAATGTAACCATGTTCATCCAGGATCAGAGCCTCATCATAACCGGCAGTTCTGACCTCCATGTGGGCTATTATGGAATTCAGATAGTTTCCACTTGCCTTTGCTTTTACAGGCAGTATGTTTGAA
The DNA here is from genome assembly GCA_023261745.1 of Thermoplasmata archaeon. Lineage (GTDB taxonomy): Archaea > Thermoplasmatota > Thermoplasmata > Thermoplasmatales > ARK-15 > JAGDXR01. The sequence goes on from JAGDXR010000036.1 coordinate 5,605, forward strand.
TTCATTCTCCTCCATGAGGATGTTTTTATCCTCACCCCATCCTTTTCATTCAGATATTCTCTGAATGGAACCGCCGCAATGAATACAGAAATTTTCTTTTTGAATGGTGATAGCCCAATATTATCATCATTGTAAAATGCAAAAGGTCTGATGTAAAAATCCATTTTTCCATTCGCCTTTACTGTATCTATGACTGCAAGCTGCAACTCTTCAAGCGAATAATTGATGTTCATGTAATATATCTTTGCGGTATTCATAAATCTGATAATATGATCCCTGAGTCTGAATATTAAAACCCCGTCATTACCAAGATATGCCCTTATTCCCTCAAAGATGCCGGAACCATACTGAAGGGAATGTGTCAGAACGGGAACCCTGACATCGGAGTAATTCATTAATTTCCCATCAAACCATACCTTCAGATTTTCATTGACCATGTTTCTTATATATTCTTTATATATTTTATTTTTAAGCTCTCATATGAAAATGTATTAATCAAAAATGCTTGAGATCGTTGGGAAAAAGTCCTTCATTGCCCTAGTGGATGGAGAATTTGGATCATACATAAATATTGGCTTTCTTTTGGCCATTGATACGGGTATATTTTTGTCATATGGTATTTTCCCGATTATCTCAACATCCTCTTCTTTAGAAAATTTTTCTATTAGATCAAAGTCTGGATTTAGATCATGTTTGTTGATTATAATGAAAGGTTTGGCCCTGAAATGATAGGCAAGCTCATATGCCCTTAACATATCTGAAAAACTCGATTTGGTAGGTTCGGCTATTAAAATGGCATAATTTGAACCCCCCATGGAAGCTATTACCTGGCATCCTATTCCCGCGGCGGAATCAACAAGTATGTTTTTTATACCTTTCTCTTTCCATGATCTTGCTATATTTTTTTCCTCGGTAACTAGCTTCCCGCTATTGGATTGACCCGGTTCCAGTTCGGGAGAAATAAATGGCCCAAATTCGGTTTTTCCTATTTTTATCTTTCCCGAATAGACATCCTTTTTGATGCTTATGGCCCTTTCAGGACATATCACGGCACATGCAAGACATCCTTCACATAGATAATCAAGAATTTTTATTTCATTGTTTTTAAGTTTTATGGCCCGATATTCACATGTTTCGGCGCATTTGCCGCATAGATTGCATTTATTGTAATCAATGACTGCTATGCTCTTTCCCCTGTATTCCCTTTCTTCCGACCATTCCACATCAAAAAGAAGGTGCAGGTTAGGTGCTTCTGCATCACCATCCACAATGGCATTGTTCTTTTCCCTGAAAAATATTGCAAGTGATGATAATACCGTGGATTTTCCTACCCCTCCCTTTCCACTGGCAACAACTATCTCTGCCATATTCCCACTTCCATCAGGGGCTCCAGAAAATAATTTTCTATATCTGTATTCTTAAACATTTCAACCGCTGGAATTCCCCTGTAATAACTTTCCGCTATCCTCTCGTCATAGGGGATCTTTCCAAGAACTTTTTCTTTTATATTTATGTCCGAAATTCCGTGTCGGTTTACTATAACATAGTACATTTTATCCATTTTTTCTATAAGTCGTTCTATCATCTCAAGATCATGAAGTCCCAGTGGCGTTTCTTCTGTAACAGCAAAAACTATCTCAGCATCCATTAATGAAGCGGCCACATGATTCCCAGTACCGGCAGAGGTGTCAATTATGGTGATTTCAGATTTAATCTCATTTGCCCTGTCAAGGGTTCTTAATACCATGGGGTAAGACCTTTCTTGGCCAGGATCCAGCATTCCTGTAACCAGTGTCAAATTTTCATTTATTTCGGTAATGAATGTTGAACCTATGAATTTGCTTCCACTTTCTATTGCTTTTGTTGGGCATACTATATAGCATGTTTTGCATGATGAGCAGAGATTAGGTAATAAAAATGGATAACCGTTTTTGAACATTACAATGGCATTTTCACTGCAATTTTTCTGGCACAGTGAGCATTTAATACATTTCTGATAGTTGAATGATGGTATGAATATTCTTTCTCTCACTTCATTTTTCAGCTCTTTTGAAAAAAGTATATGATCATTTGGACATTCCACATCAGCATCTATCAATTTAACACGATATTTTCTGGATAACAGAGATGAAATATTTACTGCAAAGGTGCTTTTTCCTGTTCCCCCCTTGCCTCCCGTAACTCCGATTATCATGCTACCATGGTCCATGACCTCTTCCCATACCCATTCCCATTCCACGCCTTCCCCCACCATGGACTGGGACTGCCACAGGAAGTTTTCCTTCAAGAAATAAATTTATTGCATCTTTTACACTTGTTGGAGGGGATGCCCTCATATCAATGTGTCCGGCCATCAAGACCTGATATGAATTTGGGCCTACCGATCCTGAAATTAAAACATTGCACCCTTCATTGACTATTTCCTGAGCTGCAAGTACTCCTGCACCACTTCCAGAAACATATCCGGGGTTTTGTATAACACGGATATTTTTTATTTCATTTCCTTCGATGTCCACTATCGTAAATGTTGGACATCTTCCAAATACCGTACTAACAAAATCATTTATACCACCAGAACCGGAAGTAGCAATGCAAATTCTCATACATATCAGGAAAGATATCGATTACCGAATAATAAATTTTACTCAGTTGAGAAATTTACAATATATTAAAATAATTTAGAAATTTTTTTAAATAAAATTTAATTTTTAGAAAATTTTATAAACATTTGTGTGATATACCGGTTCGATGAAAGGCAGGATTATGTATGGATTGGTTGTGATTGTAATAGCATCTGTAGTGGTACTGAGCATATTACCCGACGCATCATTTGCAGATATGAATAATCCAACATATGTTCTTTTGGTTAACGGCTTTCATGATCCGGGGAATGGCCAGTGGATGATGGGAGTCAATATATACAGCCAGCTTGTCAATGCTGGATTTGTTGTCGGTATTGTATCATTTTACCTAGGACCCTTTGTGATTAACCTAAGTAACGGTTTACAGATTACAAATAACAGTTATTACGGAACAAACAATACGCCCATTGAAAACATATCATATCAGCTTTATTTGGGCATTGAAAATCTCACGGAAATTTATGGAAATATAAATATGGATATTGTTGGATACAGCATGGGAGGTCTGGTGGTATCTTATATGCTTGAAAATTATCAGTTGCCTGTGAATCTAGAAAATGTGATATTTATCGGAACACCATTCGGTGGTACGCCATATGCAGAAGTTGTTTCCTTTTTGCAAGGTATGGGAATGTTAAAAAATTATGGATATCAAGTAAAGGAAATGTCTCCGGGTTCAAATTTCATAAATAATCTTCAGCAGAATGAGCAGAACATCACAAATAATTATCCGGATACGGTAATAATAACATATGCAGGAGATAGTACACCATGGTGGGCAGATGTTTTGTTCCATGGAATTCAGGATGATGGAGTTGTAACAATACAATCTGCAACGGATTTTTACCATAATTATCAGTACGTTTTCCATGCGCTTCACACTATTACCATTGTAAACTATACATGGGGGGATTACTCTTACTTCCAGGATCAGAATGTCGCTAACACATTAATTAATAATCTTGAGGGAAATTACTAGAAAAATTTTTAATTTTTTTATTTTATTTTGAATTTTTTTGATATAAAATTCATTTCCATTAATTTAAATATAGCATTTTTGGCGAATTGTGATTAAAAATTTTTTTATTCATGTTTATATTATCCATAGATATGATAACGCCAAAGGAAGTTCATGAAGTATTATCAAAAAGAATTTTAACCGATGGATTTGATATGGTCTTGGATCTTGAAAAGAGCAAAGGAGCATGGATTTATGATTCAAGAAATGACAAAAAGTTTCTTGACTTTTTTGGATTTTTCGCCACAAATGCTGTTGGAATGAATCATCCCAAAATGTTCGATCCTGAATTCCTTAAAAAGATCAACTATGCTGCCATAAACAAACCAACAAACAGTGATGTTTATACGATTGAAATGGCTGAATTTGTTGATGCATTGTCAAAATATGCCACTCCCGATTACATGAAATATTTCTTCTTCATTGATGGTGGTGCTCTCGCAGTTGAAAATGCATTAAAGACTGCATTTGACTGGAAGGTAAGAAAGAATTTTAGGAAAGGATACAAGGAAGAAAAGGGATACAAGGTAATACATTTAAAGGAAGCATTTCATGGAAGATCTGGATATACGCTTTCATTGACAAACACATTCGATCCAAATAAAACCAAATATTTCCCGAAATTCAACTGGCCCAGGGTCACAAATCCAAAAATAACATTTCCACTTAATGGAGAAAATATTAAAAAAGTTGAAGAACTTGAAAAAAGGAGCCTTGAAGAAATAGAAAAAGCACTTAAGGAAAACCCTGATGACATAGCGGCCTTCATAATGGAACCTATACAGGGAGAGGGTGGAGACAATCATTTCAGAAAGGAATACTTTAAGGAAATTGAAAAATTGACCAGAAAATGGGAGATAATGTTCATTGTTGATGAAGTACAGAGCGGTATGGGAATTACTGGGAAATGGTGGGCGCATCAGCATTTTGATGTTGTTCCAGATATCATTGCATTCGGAAAGAAGACACAGGTTTGCGGGATAATGGTTGGCCCGAAGGTTGATGAGATCGAGGATAACGTATTCAAGGTTTCAAGCAGAATAAATTCAACATGGGGTGGAAACCTTGTAGACATGGTCAAGAGCAAGAAGGTTCTTGAGATCATTCATGAAGATCATCTGATTGATAATGCTTCCCGTGTTGGTGAAATGTTTATCAAAGCATTATCGGAGTTACAGGGCAAATATCCAGATATGATGAGCAATGTCAGAGGGAGAGGTTTAATGGATGCATTTGATCTTAAGGACACCTCCATGAGGGATAAACTGTTCACAGCAATGTACAGAAATGGGCTCATGATGCTGAAGACAGGCGAAAAAGGTATAAGGTTCAGACCGCCTTTGATTGTAGGTGTAGAAGAAGTAAATCAGGCGATTTCAATCATTGAAAAGAGCCTGAAAGAAATTCTTTAAAAATAATGTACCCCTCTCTTCATATTTTTCTGGATAGAATTAAAGAGAATGCGGTTAAATTGAACAGTACTTTATCTGATGATCGAATAGAAATAATGGGCGTAACAAAGGTGATGAGTGGCCATCCCTATTATGCCAGAGTACTTATCGATTCTGGTATAAATGTTCTTGGTGATTCAAGAATACAGAATATATATAGATTGAGAAAGGGTGGAATAAAGGAAAAGATATATCAAATAAGGTCGCCCATGATATCAGAATCGAGGCTGAGTGTGAAATACACGGATGGTGCAATAATAACAGAATATGACGTGGCAAAATCTTTGTCTGTACATGCAAGGGAAATGAATAAAAGGTATTCAATAATAGTGATGGTTGAAATGGGTGATCTCAGGGAGGGTGTTCTGAAAGAGAATATTGTTGACTTTTTTAAAAAAATAAGTTTTCTGCCAAATCTGAATATAGAGGGAATAGCCATGAATCTGGGATGTTTTGGCGGTATTAAGCCCACATCCAAAAAGTTGAAAGATTTTCTCGACGTTGGGAGGATTCTTGAAGAGAATGGATTTAATTTAACCACACTGAGCGGTGGTGCTACGGATACCTTAATACTGCATGAACAGGGTTTACTGGGGGGTATAAATCAGTTGAGGATAGGTGAGGCCATCGCTCTGGGGAGGGACACAACCAATGATAGGGTAATTGGTTATTTAAGGCAGGATGCCTTCATAGTTGAAGGTGAAATAATAGAAATAGATGAAAAACCTACCTTGCCGGAGGGTGAAATTGGTAAAGACGCATACGGTAAAATACCTGTTTTTAAGGATTCAGGAAAAATAAAAAGGGCCATACTGGCCATGGGAAAACATGATGTTGAATTTGACGCGTTAATTCCAATCGATGATATCAGGATCCTTGGAGGGTCAGGAGATCATTTAATTTTAGATATTGGAGAAATTAAAAGGGATCTAAAAGTCGGGGACAGGATACAATTCTATCCTTTATATCCCAGTCTTTTGCAGCTTATGGAATCAAGATATGTCCGAAAAGTTTTCCACAATCTTTGAAAATAGAGATAAATTTTTATTTTTGTAAATATAAAATATACAGGAGAAAATGGAAAAGGTAATATTTTTTGACATGGATGGTGTTCTGACCGATTGTCGAAGCGGCTGGTATTTTGTTCACCGAAATTTGGGTGTAGATAATTCAAGGAATATTGAATTATACAATAAGGGATTGATTGATTATGAAAGGTTTGTAGAAATGGATATTTCATTGTGGATGGATAAGGATAAAGATATGAGCAGGAAAAAGTTATATGATATTTATAAAAATATTCCCTTTAATAAAAATGCTGAAAAAACAGTAAAAGAACTGAAGGAACATGGATATTTAACCGTTATAATAACAGGCAGCCCAGATATACTTGCCGAAATGGTTTCAGAAAGACTTGGAATAGATTATCACATTTCAAATATAATTGAAGAAAAGGACGGTAAATTGACGACCAGAGGAATAATAAGGCTAGATCCATACAGAAAAGATATTGCCATGCTGTCCTTTTTGTATTCTTACGGGAAGAGATTCAAGAAGATTGTCTCAATAGGAGATGGCTTTGTTGATATACCAATGTTTGTACATTCAGATATTTCCATAGCATTCAACCCATTCATAGAAAAGATTAGGGATTTTGCTGATTACACAATATATGGAAACGATCTTGAAAAAATATTAGACCTTCTTGTATAAAATTAAAATTTTTATTATATTTTTGTTCTATAAGTCAGCTACTCCTCACTAAAGAGCTTATTACTGGTCTTCCCCCTCCAATGAGCGAGGGTTCATTTAACCGCAAAGATTGTCTGGTTGAATACAGCCGGAAATACTAATATATAAAAAATACTTCAATGTTCCTTGAGACTTTCAGGTTAGCTTTAAGTTTAAAATTACGTTTCCTGCATTTGAATTCCAGTCCATGCTTTTTATTTTTATTTACATGGCCCACATTTCGAACATCTCTGTGATGTATGTTTAGGATTTACATATACTACAATATTGCCTGCATTCTCGGCCCTGTATTTTATGAATCTTTCCAGTTCTGCTGAGGATTATGATCCATGCATTTTCCTGAATTTTCCGCCCTGACCATTCTGTCTTTATTTTCTTTGATATCACATGATTAACATCACGTACAAACCGTGTATCACATCCCTAATGATCGGTGTTTACCCATCATACTCTTAACTATTCAATAAATTTTTCCAGTGTCTTCAAGAATCATGTATCCATCATATTTTTTGTAATTTTCCTTTACGCCCTTTTTGAAAAATTCTATGAATTCAGGAACATTTTCATTTTCACTGGATATCAGAATATCATAAATCTCTGGCTGGATGGGAATGAAATTCAGGTCATATTGGCTGGCAAAATATTTTAATGTAATTCCCGCATCGGCCCTTCCCTGAAAAACTGCCGCAGCAACAGATGAATGAGTTTTACCCTCAAAATAGTACCCCTTTATTTTTTTAATGATATCGTTAAAATCTGCGTTTTCTCTTTCGGCGATCCTTTTTAAATATACATCAAGAAGTGTTCTTGTCCCTGAACCTTTCACCCTGTTCACAATCGTTACATCTTCCCTCATAAAATCCTCAATGCCCTTAATATTCTTTGGATTATCCTTCCGGGTTACTATGCCCTGCATTCTGCCATATCCTCTCAAAATCCTAGCCCTGCCTTCAATCCTGTATTTCTTTAAGAAAGGAATATTGTACTGCAATGTCTCCTCATCAAGAAGGTGTGTTCCGGCAAAATCCGCAATTCCTTTTTCAATGGCCATCCATCCGGCTGTTGAACCTGTCCTTATGTATTTGGCCCTCCCATAATTTATTAGAATGTCATCAAGAAGGGGGCAATGGCTTCCTATGCCTGTTATTTTGTAACTGTCAAAATTTTCGTTTATTACTTTTATTTCTAAATTTTCATTTTCATTCACATAGTTAATTTCTCTGGATAACATAGCTATACCATCTGAAAAAATCATGGATGTTATTGAGCCTGACTGTGAATTGACAGGGTAAAAATAATACTGATCCCCCTTTTTGATTATTCCCACAGGTATAAATTCATCAACCTTCTTTGAGGATCTCAATTTTAACATGCTTTTTGCAATTATCTTATTCTCCTTTTTTCCATTTGAAAGAAAATCCGTAATCGCCGGCTTTATTATGAATTCCAGAACAGATAATGCTGAAAAAGGAAAACCAGGCAAACCTATTATTATTTTATTATTTATCTTTCCTGCGAGTGTAGGTTTTCCTGGCTTTATCAAAAGGCCATGAAACAAAAGTTCCCCATTTTCTTCAATTATTTTGTATATTATATCGCCTTTTCCGGCAGATGTGCTCCCCGATGTAAAAACGATATCATTTTCACCGATAGCCTCGATTAATCTGTTTTTAATTTCATTTTCGTCATCCCTGCATATACCATAATATTTCCATTCCAACCCCATCATTTCCATGTATGAAATGATCGAATATGCATTGGCATCATAGAGTTTTCCCGGAACCAGTGATTCCCCGGGATTCAATAATTCATTACCTGTAGATATTATTCCTGCTTTAAGTCTCCTGTAAACCTTTATTTTGGAATACCCGAGTGAGGATATGAGGGCAATCTTTGGCGCATCTAGGAGAGTGTTTTTCTGCAGTGTTATGTCACCTATAAGTACATCACTCCCCGCTGATGCAATGTTTTCTCCAGGTGCAACTGACCTGTAAATCTCAATTTCATTGCCAACCCTTTTTGTAAATTCCTCCATAACAACGGCATCAGCACCTCTCGGTATCATGGCACCTGTTGAAATTTCAGCCGCATATCCCTGAATAAGTGGTTCTTTAACATATTCACCTGGATTTACCGAAAACTGTATTTTTAATCTGACAGGGGAATCCTCCTCAGCACCTGCTACGAACATATGATTGACCGCATATCCATCTACTTCAGATCTATCAAATGGAGGGGAATCAATTTTGGCAAAAACTTCTTCAGCAAGAATTCTTCCATAAGCATTTTTTAAATCGATCTCCTCAGTGCCTTTTTCGAGTGTCAATAAAGATTTCGTTAAAATGGATTTTGCCTCATCTATGGATATTAATCTGTGATATAACTTCATTAACATCACCTGAACTGAATCTCTGGAAAAATTGATTTATCTTCATCTCCTACGGGCTGGGTTAAGTAAACCGTAACCTCTTCACCCTCTTCATATCCTTCCATATTTTCATCCAGAACCATGATGCCATTTGCTTCCGTTAATGTTGATAATATTCCGGAACCTGTAAGCCTTAGAGGATCAACAAATATCTGATTGTCCTTTTCATAAACCTTTACCCTGACGAGGCTTTTTATCCCTGAATTGTTGGTAAACCTTCTGGTGATTTTTCCACGTACTGTTGGTGATCTCATTGGTCTGGCATTGTAATATTTTTTAATGAATTCATTAAAAAAGAGAGAAAATGAAATAAATGACGCGACAGGAAAACCTGAAAGCAATACAACGGGTTTTTTATCTATTATTGCAAAACCTGTGGATCTTGCGGGTCTCATGGAAAGCCCATGAAGAAAAATTTCTGGATTCATGGATTCTATAGATTCGGGGACAAGATCTTTTTCACCCACACTCGACCCGCCTGTTGTAAAAACAATGTCTTTTTCCTTCAGTGCATCTTTAATTTTATTTTTTATATCCTCTATATTATCGTGTGAAATGAAAATTTCTGGAAGGGCATCATAATATCTGGCTAAAGAATAAAGCATCATTCCCGTTGTATTCTTAAAATCCGGATCAAAGAGTTCATCACCTGTGTTGATTATTCCTACATTGATTCTCCTGAAAACATCAATTTTCTCAATACCGGCAGATAACAGCAATGCGATATGATATGGTGTAATCTTTGTCCCTGAAGATATTATTCTTTGGCCTGATGATAAATCCTCCCCCTTTCTGGAGACATTCTGGAATTTGAAACATCCTTTGAATATATCCACTTCATTTCCATAATCCACAGTATCTTCCAGCATAATTACACAGTCGGAATTTTTGGGCATTTTTGATCCTGTGTAAATTCTGTATGCATGGCCTTTTTCAATAAAATTTTCCGTATTCTCTGATGCATATACAGTTCCGGAAACTTTCAACCTGACAGGATTTGTTAGTGAAGCTCCCAGAACATCGTCAAAATTTACAGCAAATCCATCCACAACTGATCTATCATATGCAGGTATATCAATGGAAGAATAAACATCATTGAATGAAAATCTATTCATGGATTCCATGATATCGATATTTTCAAATTTTTGTGATTTTATTATACATTTTCTGAATTCTTTTAACATATCTTCAATATTTAAATCATTTTTAAACCCGACCATTCTTTCTCTCATGTTTATTTCTAATAAATTCAATAATATATTTTTTTATGGTTACAAAAATTTTATTTCTAAATTATATAAATTGTCAAAATTAACAAACATTTTATATCATTATTTAATGTTTTTATATGTGGGGAAGGGTATTAAAGTTGATTATGAAAATCTGAACGACAAAAAAATTATTTTATTGAAAAAGAACTTTTCATATAAAATTATTGATGACATTAGATTAAAGAATAATGATGTCAAAATAGATCTGGATGAAAATATAAAGGAAAAATTTATCGATTTTTTAAATTTGAAGGATGTTTTAAAAAAATATTCTTCATACAGGATTGCATTTCTCACTCAGAACTTTTCAAATGAAAACATTGAAAATGCGATAATTGCTGAAAAAATTGGCCAGGAGATTGATGAAGGGAAAAATGTTATCGTGGAAATTGACAAAAATCTGAATGATCATGAACTTAATTTATTTTACATGATTTTAGAAAAAATAAATATATCGGGGAGTGATGGAAAATTCATAATAATAACAAGTTCAATTGAAATTGTTGATAGGTTGATGGATTTTTTTAAAATGCGTAATATGGATTATTATAAAATTACAGATGTTAAAATTGACGAAATGGAATATTTTAAGGAATATCTTGAAAAAAAGGGTTTTCTCGTTCCTGTTAAATTGATAGAAATTCTTTCAAAAATATCATCGGGGAATTTTAATAAACTTGATAGAATACTGAACGTACTCGAAAAAGAAGGTTTTATTAAAAATCATGTCTATCAAGGATCACTTTCTGAATATGAAATAAAAAATATTGAAAGTATTATTTCGGAAAAATATTCTGGAAAGGTTGACCTTAAAGTTCTGGATGATCAATCTTTAAATTTTCTTCTGCTTCTTTCACTTTCCATAGATCCTATGGATCTGGAAGATATAAAAAATATTTTTAAAATGGATGAAAATACATTAATCAATATCATTGACCATTACATACTTTCAGGCATCATAATTGAAAAAAATTCAAAATATGAAATCAGGGAAGAGAATTTAAAAAATTTCATCAGGGAAAATTTTTCAAGATTAAAACAGAGGTCTGTTTATCAAAAAATGGGCGAATATTTTTTAAGTAAGGGAGATCTCAAGCATGCAGGTATTTATCTTTATTTTTCAGGAGATCAAAGGTCCAGAAAAATACTTGAGGATTATTTCGAAGATGTTATTAAAAATATGGTTGTTGATGATATAATACTGATAGGTAAAATGCTGGTCAATCTCAATTCAGATAAATTGGAAAATATACTGAAGATGATCGACCTCATGGTGAGCTTTCAGCTCATTGAAGAATCATATGAAATTATAGTTAAGATATATGAAAAAAACAGAAACAATATTGGGGTTATAGAAAGGTATGCAGCCATTCTGAATGAATTGGGAAGTTATATGGAATCTTTAAAAATGATAGAAAATGTTGATCTTGAAAATTTAGGTGATGATGATAGACTCTATATTGAATACATAAAGGCCAAAAATCTCTATAGCCTGACAAAATATGATGAGGCTAAAAAAATTTTAGTTGGAATAAAAGATCTTGCAAAAAATAATTACAGCATCCTTTCAAGGATTGATAGACTGATTGGAAACATATTATTTTATAAAAATGAGCTGGACAAGGCGCTGGATTTTTACATGGAGTCCCTGAAATTGGATGAGGTAAATAATGATGTTCAGGACCAAATATCAAACATGAATAACATGGCGATTGTATACTCACAAAAGGCGGATTTAGAAAAAGCCCTGGAATTATATTTGAAAGCATTGAAAATTGCAGAAAAATACTGGTTACCATTGAATATAATAACACTCTACGACAATTTGGGTATAGTTTATTTAACTGAAATAAAGGTAGATGTTGCAATGGAATATTTAGAAAAGGGTTACAGATATTCCATCTTTCTGAAAAAATATGATAAGAGTGTTCTTCCATTCATTTTTCTTTTTGATATATACATAAAGAAGGGTAATCCAGGAAAAGCCTTGGAATATGTGAATGATATGATGAAATATATAGAGTTCATAGAGGTTGAAGAAGAGAGGCTTCAGATTCTTATTTTAAAGGCATTGATTAACAAAATCATTTTCAATATTAATGATGAGGACATTCAGAAATATTCTGAATTGCTTAAAAAATCTGAAGATTCGTATTATCAGACGTATGGTGAAATAAGCCTAATAACGTACAAATTCTACAGTTTAAATTTTGATGAATCATATGAAGCATTTAAAAATTTTATAGAAAAATACAATCTATTTTCAGATGAAAATTATAACAACGACTACCTTGATTACATGATTCAGTACCTGGAATTTGTAATATTTTATAATTTCATAAAAAAGAGATATATAGATGATGATTTTTCTGAAAAAATTAATTTTACTCTGAAAATAAAGGAAATTGAAAAGCAACCCATATATTATATAAGATTGAAAATTCTTTATTTAATATCTCAAATAAAGGATAAAAACAATTCAGAAGAATTTGAAATTCTTGTTGAAAGTTTAAAGGATATGAAATATTTATACTCAATTGAGAAAATTATATATGGATTATATCTATTAAAATTCAGAAATGATGATGGAATTTTAAAGGAAGGGATTAATATCATGAAGGATTTTATTCATGGCTTAAATGAGCCGTATCTGAAAATGATAAAAAACATAATAAGTTGAATTTTCATGTAAAAATGAGAAGAATGGATGTAGAATTTCTATGTTCGGATTCCATGGGAGTCAGGTCCATGAGCATATTCATAGATTTGGGCATAAAAATGATTATTGATCCATCTGCCTCTCTTGGCCCTTACAGATATGGATTAAGACCTACAAAAATCGAATATGACAAATTGATAGAATGCAAAAATAAAATTAGAATGAAAGCAAAAATGTCAGATATCGTGATAATAACGCATTATCATTATGATCATTATGATCCAGATGAAGATTTTTATGTCGGTAAAAAATTGATAATAAAGGATCCAAAAAATGACATCAACAGAAGTCAGAAAATAAGGGCAGAATATTTCCTGTCAAAAATTGGAAATTATTTGATTGCAGATTCAAATGAATATCATTTTTGGGATACAAGGGTAAAATTCACTGGCCCTTTTCATCATGGCAATGAAAAATCACGCCTGGGATATGTTGTAGCTGTAATTGTGGAAAAAAACAAAAAGATAGTATTTACATCCGATGTCGAAGGTCCCGTAGTTGAAGAGGTTAAGGATTTTATAATAAAGGAAAATCCAGATATTGCAATAATAGATGGTCCACCGACATACTTCTTGGGATACAAATTTTCACAAAATGATCTTGAAAGGGCAAGGGAAAATCTGAAAGCTATATCTAAAGAAATTGATAAGATTGTTCTGGATCATCATTTGCTGAGGGATCTTAAATACAGGGAGATATTAAAAGATGTTTACGTCAATGGAAACATTCTGACGTATGCAGAGATGAATGGGGAAGAGATTAATACACTGGAGGCTCACAGGAAGGAATTATACAGAGAGGGATATGATGAAGTAAACTTGGATTTCAAGGAATGATAAAAAATTTAATTTTAAATTCATTTATAAAATCATGAATTATATAGATATAATAGAAAAATTGCCCAACACAATTAATATAAAAGAAAAGGTAAGCAAAAATTTGGAAGTAACAAAATACTTGATTAAACATCCGATGAATCCGGTATTCTTTGAAGATCTGGATGGGTATTATGCTGTTGGGAATATCTGGGCAGACAGAAAAAATATTTCTCATGTATTAAACAATTCAGATTTATTGAAGAGTATGTTATATGCTATAGAAAACCCCATGGATTACGAAATTTCAGAATCATTTCCATTTCAGAGTACGGGAGATCTGAATCTTAAAGATCTGCCCGTTCCAAAATATTTTGAAGGTGATAAATCAAGTTATTTTACTTCGGCCATTATATTTTCCGAATATCGGGGGAAAAGGAACGTATCCTTTCACCGTATGATGGTTATGGATGAAAGGAGGGCCGCGATAAGGCTTGTGCCCAGGGATCTTTATAAAATGTACAATGATGCGAAATCCCATGGAGAGGAATTGAAAATAGGAATTGTTGTTGGCGCATTTCCGACTTTTCTTTTATCTGCAGCTACCTCGGTAGATTATATAACAGATGAATCAAAAATTGCATCGGCCCTGAAATATAAAACTATGGGGCAAAGGGAGAAAATGGTAAGACTTTCAAACAATATATTTGTTCCCCTTGAAAGTGAATACATATTTGAGGCAAAAATTACCCTTGATTTATGTCCCGTTGAAGGACCTTTTCTTGACATAACAAGGACATATGACATAAAATACGACCAGCCGGTTGTGTATTTTGAAAAAATGCATTACAGGAAAAATTCGGTGTTTCATGTTCTGTTATCAGGATTTTATGAACATTATAACCTTATGGGCATGCCAAGGGAGCCAACAATATTCAAAGCTGTAAGGGATAGGGGCATTGATGTTTTGGATGTGAGATTAACATATGGAGGATCTTCATGGTTGCATGGTGTTGTAAAAATAAGAAAAAGAAATGAAAACGATGGAAAAATGGCTATTGATGCTGCGTTTGAAGGCCACAGAAGCATGAAGCATGTTTTCGTGGTGGATGAAGATATAGATATAAACAACAGTGAGGAAATTGAATGGTCCATAGCTACAAGATTTCAGGGAGACAGAGACCTTGTAATGAAAAAGGAAAAAGGCAGTTCATTAGATCCATCCAGATACGAAAATGATATTACCACAAAACTTGGATTCGACGCAACTATTAAAGGCAATAGAAAAGAGTTTTTAAAGGTATATTAAAACTTTTCTTCTTGGAAAAACTTTATATCTTATTTCCGTATATTAAATTTTCCGATATTGGTGGTTCCGATGACCGATAATTTTGAAGAGGACCAGAAACATATTTGTCCAAAATGTGGTTCAACACATTTTATATATGATTATGAGCGTGGTGAACTCATATGCAAAGATTGCGGGCATGTTCTTGATGATACATATATAGACCAGGGTCCTGAATGGAGGGCCTTTGACAGTGAACAAGAAGAGAAAAGGGCCAGAACCGGTGCTCCCACAAATTTTCTCAGTCATGACAAAGGTCTGGCCACGGAGATTTCATGGTCTAATAAAGATTCTTATGGAAAAAGGATCCCGCACAGAAACAGGGCCCAGATGTACAGGGTCAGAAAATGGCATCAGAGGATCAGAGTGAGCAATTCAGCCGAGAGGAATCTTTCCATTGCCTTGCAGGAACTCAATACAATTGCAACGAAAATGGGTTTACCCAAAGACATAAAAGAAAATGCGGCTATAATATACAGAAAAGCGGTTGAAAATAATTTAATCAGGGGTAGAAGCATTGAAAGCATAGTTGCTGCTAGCATTTATGCTGCATGCAGAAAGGTTAATATGCCCAGGACTCTGGATGAAATTGCAAAGTCTGCTGAATTGAGCAAGAAAAAGATTGGAAGGTCATACAGACATTTAACAAAGGAATTAAAATTGAGTTTAAAACCTACAAACCCCGTTTCATACCTGCCCCAATTCTGCGCAAAGCTTAATCTTGACAAAACCGTCCAAGAAATGGCTGAAGATATTATAAGAAAGAGCACGGAACTTGGAGTCGTTTCAGGTAAAGGTCCAACAGGAGTTGCTGCCGCTGCCATATATATAGCATCAACAGTAAAAAATCAGGTAAGGACACAGAAGGAGATTGCTGATGTGGCTGGTGTAACTGAAGTTACGATAAGAAATAGATACAAAGAGATATCTAAGCTTCTTAATATAAATATGGATGAAAAAGAGGAGGCATAATTTTTAAAATTTTTAAATATTTTATTTCATTATATTGGAACATGAATTTTGGTGTTTTGGATATTCAGGGAGACGTATCTGAACATATTTCAATGCTTAAAATGGCCATAAATAAGATGCATATTGATGGAAAAGTCTTATCAATAAAAACCAGGGAGGATCTTGACAAAATTTCTGGAATAATAATTCCTGGTGGAGAATCAACTACTTTGTATAATATATCTAAAAGGAAAGGCATTTATGACAGAATCATTGAACTTGTTAATGATGGTAAATTGAATGTTATGGGTACCTGTGCTGGAGCCATTTTAATATCAAAAAATACAAATGATCCCAAGGTTATAGGAATGGGATTGATGGATTTTGATGTTTATAGAAATGCCTATGGAAGACAATATAATTCATTTGAAACTTATATAGATATTGAGGGTATGAATGAAAAGTATCATGCAATTTTCATAAGAGCACCTAAAATAAGCAGGGTTGGAAATAATATCAAAGTTCTAGGAACATATAATAATGATCCTGTAATAATAACAGATGGAAAAAATATGGCAATTACATTCCACCCTGAACTGTCTGGAAATACAAAAATACATGAATTTTTTATAGATAAGTTAAGAGTTTGAGGAAAGCTGTAAAACACAGAGCTTCAGGGATGGGATATTCAGATTTCCATTGACTTTAATCTCTATTTATAAATAATGTTAATAACTAATATTCCGTATTTTCAAAATAATTAATTTCCCAGACCCCCTTATTTCCACTGGAAAATTCTTTCATTAAATTTAAATTGATATAATCATTTCATTAAATAGGTGATATACATGGCAAAAAGAACTCCTCTTTACAATAAACATTTGGAATTACATGCAAGAATGACTGAATTTGCCGGTTTTGAAATGCCTCTGGAATATTCAGGCATTATTGATGAACATTTAAATGTTAGAAATAATGTTGGAATATTTGATGTTTCCCATATGGGAGATATCATTGTTCAGGGTAAAGATACAGAAAAATTTTTGGATTATTTTTTACCGACTAAATTTTCATCACTGCAAGAAAAGCAGGCTAAATATTCTTCATATTTAAATGAACAGGGAATTATGCTGGATGACACTATTGTTTATAAAGTAAATAATGAAAAGGCTTTACTGATACCCAATGCCTCAACTGCCACAATGATATATAACTGGATTGTTGAAAAGTCTAAAAATTTTAATATTAAGATAATTGATAGGACTCTGCTTTATTCGAGCATTGCTGTTCAGGGTCCCAAATCGGTTAATGTAATGAAAAAAATTACCGATTATGATTACACAAAGATGGGCAGTTTTACCTTTGATTTTATATCATTAAAAGATATTGAAACGAGGGATGATGATTTTCTTCCATATAATAAAATAATGGTAAGCAGAACGGGTTATACTGGTGAGGATGGTTTTGAACTGATATTTTCAAATGAATATGCAGAGGATATATGGGATATTCTGATGCGTGAAGGAAAAGAATTTAATTTAAAACCTGCAGGTCTTGGTGCAAGGGATACTTTGAGGATGGAAAAAGGAATGTTATTAAGTGGCCAGGATTTTCATATGGATAAAAGTCCTATAGAAGCCTCAATTTCTTGGATTATAGACTGGGATCATGATTTTATAGGAAAGGAAGCATTATTAAAAATAAAAGATAATTACCAAAAAATATTTAGAGGATTTATAATGATTGATAATGGAATACCCAGACACGGATACAAAATTTACAAAAATGGAAATGAGGTAGGGTACATAACATCAGGTACTATGTCCCCAGTTCTTAAAAAGGGTATAGGTCTAGGTTATATAGATAAAAATTTAAAAATTGGAGATACTGTAGAAATATCCATCAGAGAGAAATTATTAAAGGCAAATGTATGCAAACCGAAAATATTAAGGTGAAAATATGGTTACTATTGAACTAGGTGAAATAAAAACAGAAATGGATTACTGTGTCATGTCAGAGGATCCAATTAAATTTGGTATAGGTATTAAAATAACAGATCCATTATGGACAAAGATAAAAAAGGAGAAAAAATTTCTATTTGATCAAATTGAAGCTAAAATAACAGATGAAATAGACATAGGAGATAGAACCTGGTTTATTTTTGAGCTAAAAAACCAGAAAATATCAAAAAATTATATTTGATCCATAACTTTGCATGAATTAGATAATGCTATTTGTTAAATTTCTCTGTATTTAGCTTGTTTTATGCAAAATTTATTAATATCTTTATATTATCTAATTGTGTAATATAAATATCTCGAGAATGTCCTGAAATACAGGACCAAAGGAACACAAATTCAAGTCATAAAAGGCAATTATTATCTTTATATAGTTCACAGTATTTATAATAAAGATAAGAAAAGAGCGCAGCTCATTACCGATAAATATATTAGGAAGATAACTCCTGAGGGCATAAACCATCCAAAACATGAAAGATTTATTGAGGAGTTAAAGCACATTACGGCGAAGGAGTATGGTGCATCAAGGTTCATTCATATTA